>JANXVN010000277.1 GCA_025351645.1 Ferruginibacter sp. | reverse complement strand
GTAGTTGCAAAACAGTGCCCTGCGCTTCTGGAAGAAGATGTGAAATTGGTTGCGAATTAGATTTTTTGCAACTGGTAAAAAGTAAAACTAAAAATAAAGTAAAATAGGTAGGATAGATAAAATTTAATAATTTTTTCATTGTGTAATTTTAAATAACTGCATAAAAATACAAGCAGGAATATACTGAAATGATAATATCTATTCCTATAGACTTAAAATTACATTAAAGTTTAAAAATTATTTAAACTATAGAAGATGTAAATCTATTTTTACAAAGTATCACCTAAATTTTACCACAGGCAACCTTAATTTATTATACTAATTTGAGATACGCTAAAGTTATTTTACAGAGCCGTATTTTCCTTTTCAATATCTATTAGGTTTGGTACTAATAGTTAAAGTAATAATCTCTTATTTAAAATCATTGGTAAAATATAATTCAATGCCGTTAAGTTAAGGATCTATATGTTTGTCTTTACCTCACCCTAACCCTCTCCAAAGGAGAGGAAAGGTCTTAACTTAACGGCATTGAAATATAATTCAATATTGTTACTACTGATAGTAGCTTGTTTTGCAAATTGTTTAGGCCATTTGTGTTAGTGTAAATGGAATTTTAAATTTTAATGAAACTTTTTATAAAAATCTACCTATGCATAACATTAAAATAGTAAGAATTTTTCAGTTCAGTCTTGCCGTTCTATTTTCTATGGCGTTTGTCAGCATTACAAAAGAAATGTGGCAATCCAAATATGTAAAAGTAGCGCATGATAATAAAATTACTTACACGCCTGATGAAAACGGAAATATCATTCCTGATTTTAGCCATGTGGGTTATCAGGGGGGCGACAAGCCAATACCTAAGATAGCTGAGGTGAAAACGATATCACCAACTGGCAGTGAAGATGACCGGGCGCTTATTCAATCTGCTATTGATGAAGTGTCAAAAAAGGATCCGGATTCTGATGGTTTTAGAGGAGCTATTTTGCTTCGAAAGGGTGTTTATAAAATTTCCGGAACGATAAGTATTACAGCCAGCGGTATTGTACTTCGGGGCGAAGGCAACGGAGCAGCAGCAACTAAATTAATTTCTACAGCTAAAAAGCAGGTTACAATGATCGCAGTATCCGGTACAGGAAATTCAAGTGAAATTAAAGGTTCAAGAATAAAAATTACGGACGATTATGTGCCTGTTGGTTCAAAATCTTTCAATATTTCATCTGCAAATAAGTTTTCCGTAGGCGATCGGATTGTTGTGTTTAGGCCGGGTACTGACGAGTGGGTTCACGATATAAAAATGGATCAGATAGAAGCCAGACAGGGTACTGTTCAATGGACCGCAAAAGGATATGATGTACAATTTTATAGAGTTATTACAAAAATTGAAGGTAATAAAATATTTATTGATAACCCTGTTGTAATGACGATGGAAACACGTTATGGAGGCGGCGAAGTGTATAAATATAATTTTCCGGGGCGTATCAATAATATTGGTATAGAAAATATTTATTGTGAGAGTCAATTTGTTAGTGACACAGATGAGAGTCATGGATGGATAGCCATTGCTTTTAATAAAATTGAAAATGCCTGGGCAAAAAATGTAACATCTATGTTTTTTGGTAATTCTTGCATTAGTATGCAATCCGAAGCAAAAAATATTTCTGTTATTAATTGCAGTTGCTTTGAAGCAAAATCAATTATAACAGGTGAAAGAAGGTATTCTTTTTCTAATGCGGGTCAATTAAACCTTGTTATGAATTGCCAAACCACAGAGGGGCGCCATGATTATGTAACAGGCGCAAAAGCGGGCGGTCCAAATGTTTTTTATAATTCAACTGCAAAAAAAACTCATGCTGATATTGGTCCGCATCAACGATGGGCAATGGGAACTTTATACGACAATATCGTAACTGATGGAGCAATAAATGTGCAGGATCGTGGCAATGCAGGTAGTGGACATGGTTGGGCAGGGGTTAACCATGTGGTATGGAATTGTACCGCAAAAATAGCGGCTGTACAAAGTCCATGGTTTTCGGGTAAAAATTATTGTATTGGTTTCCTGGGCAAAAAAGTTGAAGGATCTTTCAAGGACAGACCGGATGGTGAATGGGAAGGTTTAAATAAACCTAACCTAAATCCTGTATCATTATTCGAAGCTCAATTAAAAGCAAGGGGTAAAGCGCTTCCCAACTAAACTAATTTTATTTAGAAAAGGCAACTGAATAGAGGAGGTTTTTTAAAAGTATTTTTTCTATAAAATACTTTTACTTAAAATTATAAATTTCGTAAAATAGTCCATCATTATGCAATGTATATCCATTAAAAATTATAATTGTCGCTATAATTTTAGTAGTTCAAGTGTATGTTATCTTATAATTAATGAAAATTAGTAAGATGGTAATGAATTATTTAAATCAACTCTGAAATATTAAATTCATTCATTGCTGATACACATGAGTCCGATTACATTTTAATTTTAAATTAACGAATTTTACTACTTGCTTTTTATTTTAAAAAATAATTATGAATACCCTTAGCGCACAATTTAATATTCGATACATCATAGCTATTTCTTTTATCTCTGCCCTGGGGGGCTATTTATTTGGTTTTGATTTTGCCGTTATTTCCGGTGCCCTGCCTTTTTTGAAAGATCAGTTTGGTTTAAATGAATATTGGGAAGGATTTACTACCGGTTGTCTTGCCTTAGGGGCAATTATCGGTTGCCTTGTTGCAGGTGGGGTAGCTGAAAAATATGGGAGGCGTTATGGCTTATTAACTGCAGCTTCTATATTCGCTATTTCCTCCTTAGGAATGGCAACCGCTAATAATCTAACCATATTTATTTTTGCAAGATTTGTAGCCGGTATCGGAGTAGGAATGGCATCTATGTTATCTCCATTATATATTGCAGAGGTAACACCATCGCATATTAGAGGCCGCATGGTTGCAATAAATCAATTGACCATTGTAGTTGGTATTTTAGTTACCAATCTTATTAATTATTCTTTACGTGATAATGGTTCGGAAGCCTGGCGTTGGATGTTTGGTTTAGGGGTAGTACCGTCTACTTTATTTATTATTGGAGTGTTATGGTTACCTGAGAGTCCAAGATGGCTTTTGCAGGTTGGGAAAAGAGATAAAGCTCAAAAAATACTAAGTAAAATTGGGGGTGAAAATTATGCGGCAGAATCTTTACTTAGCATGGATAAAACCATTATATCTCATTCAAAAATATCCTATAGATCTGTTTTTGGAAAAGCAGTTTTTCCTGCTGTATTGATAGGAATAGGATTGGCCGTTTTTCAACAGTTGTGTGGTATAAATGTCGTATTTAATTATACTTCTGTTCTGTTTGAAAGCATCGGTTTTTCAAAAGATGACCAGTTGCTGGAAACTGTATTTATTGGGGCAATAAATTTAATTTTTACTATTTTAGCAATGCTGCTGGTAGATAAATTGGGGAGGAAACCGCTGATGTTAGTTGGTGCCGGCGGATTGGCAATTTTATACGTAATTATAGCGAATCTACTGGGAGTAGGTTCTCCAAATGTTTCCTGGTTTTTATTAGCTGCCATAGGTTTGTATGCCACCTCTTTAGCACCTGTTACCTGGGTGCTAATTTCTGAAATTTTTCCAAATAAAGTTAGGGCTGCTGCCATTTCGGTAGCAGTGCTATGCCTTTGGGCAGCTTATTTTATTTTAACTTTTACATTCCCAATATTATATAGCAAACTTCAAGACAAAACATTTTATATTTATGCAGTTGTTTGCGTACTAGGATTTTTATTTGTTTGGTTTAAAGTAAAGGAAACAAAAGGTAAAACATTGGAAGAAATGGAAGGTATTTTTACGGGTCATTAATGTATTAATTTATTCTTTTAGTTCTGTATGTTCCTGGCGACATGCCCATTAGTTTTGTAAACATTCTGGTAAAATAATAAGGGTCTTCTATGCCCAATTTATCTGCTATCTCCTTAATTCTTAAATCAGTAAATAATAAAAACTGTGATGCTTTCTGGATTTTAAGGTGATTGAAATATTCTATTGGTGAAAATCCGGTTTTTTTTCTGAATACAAAAGAAAAATGAGACCCTGATAAATGCACCCCCTCCGCCATTTCTTTCAATGTGAGCATTTTATCAAAATTTTTCTGCATAAAACCAATTGAGATATTTACAATATCAATGCTTTGTTTTTTATCTGCAAAATTATAATTTTCTCTAAATAAAAAGGAGGATAAAAAATGCAATAAACATAAATTCACATAACATAAATTTTCATTGCTGTAACCCATTTCTAAATTTTGATACAAGTCTTCAAATAAATGTGTTCTTGTATCATTATGTTCAACAAAACTTTTAAAATTTCCGTTTTTTGAAATAAAATTATCAATTAATTCTGATACGATATTCCCTTTAAAATGAATCCAATAAATAGTCCAGGGAGTTGTTTCATCGGCAGTATAATTGTGTGAAATACCCTTAGGTATCACCATAAATTCTCCGGGATTTAATTGGTATTCCTCGCCGTTAATTACTGCTGATCCTTTTCCTTCCTGACAATATATTAATATATCTTGTTCACTTCCATGTGCTCTTTCTCTGTAATGGTACCTTGCTTTAGGATAATATCCAATATCGGTAATGTAGGCACCTGCTATCAATGGATTGGTACTGCAATACTCAGCTAATATCTTTCTTGGTATTACTATCGCACGCTGCCCGTCAAAACCTTCCTTTTTTCTTTCCATAATGCAATAGTAATATAATCCATCTTATTCAACAAATATTCCATTAATGCTATAATTGGATAAGCATAGTTTTACTAACGATTAAAAATATAATTGCAGTATGAGAGCTTCCGTAAAAGTATGGCATGAAAAAGTTATGATTCCCACCTATGGAATTGGCTTACCGGAAAAAAATCCAATTTTTTCAGAAAAAAGAATTTATCAGGGAAGTAGTGGCGTTGTATATCCTCATCCTGTTATTGAAAAAATTGAAG
>JANXVN010000271.1 GCA_025351645.1 Ferruginibacter sp. | reverse complement strand
GTTGAAGTTACGTTATTTTACTTATTACAATTTTATGTTTGGCTGTATTAATTTAAACGCCTCTGGTATTATTTTTATTATAAATTTTTTTGCTGTATGTGCCGGGTCGCCATCAATATGCAGCGGCGCTGGTGCAAGGTTGTGTATTATAAGCTGGTCTGTTTGAAAGTAGAGCACATCTTTTTTATGAAAAGTTTTTTCATCATGCTCATTTATTTTGCCTGCCAAAACTTGCTTTGTAATGGCCAGTAGCATACGGAACTTACTCATTTTTTTAACTACCACAATATCCAGCAGGCCATCGTTAAGGCTGGCTTGCGGGGCAATGGTAAACTGGTTGCCAAACTGGTTGCTATTTGCAATGCTGATAAAAAATGCCTCGATTGAAAAAGATTTTCCTTTGTTGATTATTTCAAAAGTAGAAGGCTTAGCTGTTATGAAATTTTCAAGAGTTTTTTTAATGTAAGTTGCCAACCCACGGGAAGGCTCTTTGGCAAAATCATGTGCTACCTGTGCATCAAAACCAAGCCCGCATAGCATGCAGCTAAAAGTATCGTTGATAAAAAACGAATCGATATACCTTCCTTTACCGGTAAAAATAATATCTAATGCCTTATTGATATCCTTCGGGATTTTTGCGGCCAGTGCCAGCCCATTGCCCGAGCCCATAGGGATAATACCGATGTTTATATCTTCGTTAATCAGCGATGCTGCAACCTGGCTAACGGTTCCATCCCCTCCACAAATAACAATATCAGTAATGCCTTCCGCATCAATTTTTTCTTTTAAAAAATAATAATTGCCTTCCGCATTGGTATGTAAAATTTCAAAAGGGATATTTTCCTGGGTTGTCCTTTTTTTTATTGTGCTTAAAGCCGCGGCCTTATTTTTTGTGCCGGAAATTGGGTTGATGAAATAAATTATTTTACGCTGCATCCACTATTTTTTTAAAGTGCCTAAAATTAAAGCAATGGTGTTACAGTTGCTGGATTATTATGCTGGCGTATTAATTAAAAATTAAAAATTAAGAATTAAGAATTTCCGCCAACAGTAGCTTTAAAGCAAGCCATTACTACCTGGTGTAGACGAACAAAAAACTAAAAACAAAAAACGGTTTGCTACCAACGTATTAATGCACTAGCCCACGTGAAGCCACTACCGAAAGCGGCTAAGCAAACCAGGTCGCCGTTTTTTACTTTGCCTTCTTCCCATGCCTGGCATAAGGCAATGGGTATAGAAGCCGCAGTGGTATTGCCAAATTGCTGTATGTTGTTGAATACCTGATCATCCCGCAGGCCAAGTTTTTGCTGCACGTACTGGCTGATGCGCAGGTTAGCCTGATGAGGCACCAGTAAATCGATATCGCTTGCTGCAAGGTTGTTTTTTGTCAGGGCTTCCATAATAACTTCTGGAAATTTTATGATAGCTTTTTTAAACACTGCCTGCCCATCCATAAAAGGAAAGTTCTGGGCTTTGTCTATCATTTCGTTGCTC
Organism: Ferruginibacter sp.; assembly: GCA_025351645.1. GTDB lineage: Bacteria > Bacteroidota > Bacteroidia > Chitinophagales > Chitinophagaceae > Ferruginibacter. Next base: position 9,415 of record JANXVN010000271.1, on the reverse strand, counting down.
ATGAACATATCGCCAATGGGTGCATTGCTAAAACTAGCAACCTCCTCTTTTACCCAGTGGTTGGCGTGGGTGCCGGGGTTATACATGGCCAATAGTTCTGCGCTTTGCCCATCGCTGTGCAAGTGCGTACTTATGATGCCTTGCCCGGTTTTTTCTGTTGCCTGCAAAACTACTGCACCTGCTCCATCGCCAAAAATTACAGATACATTCCTGCCACGGGTAGTAAGGTCTAGCCCAAAGGAATGCTTCTCGCTGCCTATCACTAAAATGTTTTTGTACATGCCTGTTTTAATAAACTGGTCGGCTACTGATAACGCGTATACGAAGCCGCTGCATTGGTTTCGTATATCCAGTGCACCAATTTCTTTCATTTGCATGGCACGCTGCACCAGCACGCCGCAGCCGGGAAAATAGTAATCGGGGCTAAGGGTTGCAAACACAATAAAATCAATATCCTGTGCAGTGAGGCCGGCTCTTTCTATGGCAATTTTTGCAGCTTCTACGCCCATGGTGGTAGTAGTTTCCTCGGTGCGGTGGGCGTAGCGGCGCTCCTTGATGCCGGTACGTTCCTGTATCCATTCATCCGAAGTATCCATATATTTTTTGAGGTCGTTGTTGGTTACTATTTGTTGCGGTACATAGTAGCCAATACCGGCAATTTTACTGGTAGGCATAGTAATGGTTTTAATGAAAAAGCAAATTACAATTATTGTACAATAATTGCCAGTAATAATCGCTGGAGAGAAAAGTTAAAGTAGCCGTTAGTTTACTTTCTTAAGATTATTAAAGACAAAATAATCATCGTAAACAGGGAAGGCGCTAAACCGGTAATGCAATTCTACAGCCTTACGCAATTCTATGCTGCTCTTTATATATTTGCCGGTAAAATGCTCTGACAAACAACGTATCGTTAAGCCAGCGGTGTCGTTATTAATTTCAGCTATGTATATTTTTCCTTTTATAAACGCATTTAAAAAGTGCTTGCCCGCTACTGTGGAAAGATAGGCAGAGCCCTTTATAGAATCGTTGGCAACCATGCGGTAAGGGCGTAATTCATCAATATTTCCAGTGATGGCTATGTTATACTCAAGGCTGGTATTTTTAGAGAAAATTATTTTAACAGGGTCTTCTTTTACGTGAATGTCATCGCTGGGCTTTGTCATTATTGTTGCCCAGCTGCCAATAAGGTTTTCGTCAATATCCTGTTTTGCAACGGCGTCAATGCCATAGGGCGAATCGTACGGGCAACCCCATAAAAATATAGGTAATGTAAAAAGTAAGAGGAGCTGTTGCGTTTTATTCATCTATTATTTTAAAAATAGGCTTAAAAATTTAAACCTCAAGCTACAATTTTAATGAGGGTGCAATAAAAATATGTTTGTACAAATGTAATATCTATAAGGATATTATTTTAAACATAGCCCGTAACATAATGCAGGCCGGCTTTTATAAGATCGTATCAGCAGTTGGTATAAATGCGGCACCCAGCCAGCCACCAATTTCCATCATCCACGCAATGCCTAAATGTACAATTAGGCCGCCCCAGATACTGCCAGTATTATACACTACTATACCTAAAAAAGTGCCGCCAAAAAAACTGCTAATAGCTTCGCCCATAGGCTTGCCTAAATGGATGGCGCAATAAAAACAGGCTACCGGAACAATGCAATGCATACCGCAAACACGTACAAGTGATAATATTAGAAAGCCGCGAAAAAAAAATTCAATACTTATAAAATCGAAACCATAACATAATTCATATACTGCGTAGCGCCATATATCCTGCCAGCTATGCATGGGTATTTTACTGATGAATTTAGCTTTTGGATAAACGTTTAAAAAATCAGCCTGTGTACTTGCTAACCCAATCAGTGGCAACATTATGAGCAACATGCATAAATAGGGCGTAATTGATGCAAGGGGTACGGCCCCATAAAAAGGCTGCGTGCCTTTATCTTTATATATCCAAATAATAAATACGGGTATCAACAAAACAAAAACACGAACAACCCAATTAATGCTTTGTAAATAAAATGTTTGTACAACGCCTGTGTAATGTCCTTTTATCCAGCCCTGCTGCCAATTAAAATTCATGCGGAAAGAGAAAAATGCAGGCGCAAGAAAGAGGATAGCCCAAAACCAGCCATTTTTATAATAGGAACAATCTTTATAAAAAAGCAGTTGTAAAAAAAATGCTCCAGCAAATGGTATAAGGTACAGCAAATAATAACCGGTAAAGCGGCCTAGTTTTGTTGTAGCTGCAGCAACATGTTTTTTTTCTAAGTGCTGCCAATAGTTGAAGTAAATAAGGCAACCCAACATAGCTACCACTAACAAAAAATAAGCCCACTTAAATTCTTTGCTGTAATAGCCTTTTAGGTATTTAATTACCGTATTCACGGCTAATTATTTTTGTACTTGCTGGTTCATAACAGACCAGAGCATGTCTTTTAACTCTGGTAGCCCTTTGCCTGTAACAGATGAAATAAATATATGCGGAATTTTTTGAGGTAGTTCTTTTGAAATTGCTGCTTTTAATTCATCATCCAGCATATCGCTTTTACTAATGGCGATTACAAAATCTTTTTGCAGCATTTCTGCATTGTATTGTTCTAATTCGTTTACTAAAATTTCAAATTCTTTTTTATGGTCGGCACAATCTGCTGGAATCAAAAAAAGCAAAATAGAGTTGCGTTCAATATGCCTTAAAAAGCGGTGCCCAAGGCCTTTGCCTTCAGCGGCACCTTCAATAATACCTGGTAAATCGGCAATACAAAAACTTTTGCCATCCCTATATTCTACCATGCCTAATTGCGGTACTAAAGTGGTAAACGCATAATCAGCAATTTTTGGTTTTGCAGCAGTTACAACAGATAGTAAGGTAGATTTGCCCGCATTGGGAAACCCTACCAGCCCAACATCTGCCAACACTTTTAATTCCAATAATTTCCAGCCTTCGGTACCATCCTCGCCGGGTTGTGCGTACTCTGGCGCCTGGTTGGTAGCAGTTTTAAAATTGCTATTGCCCAAGCCGCCACGGCCACCTTTTACCCAAATAACTTCTTGCCCGTCTTCTAAAATTTCTACTTCTTTTACGCCGGTAAGCTCATCTTTGGCAATGGTGCCTAAGGGAACTTCTATAATAATATCTTTTCCAAAACTGCCGGTACTGTTGTTTTTGCTACCGCTTTCTCCATCTTCAGCCAATACATTTTTGTAATAACGAAGATGCAGCAACGTCCATAACTGAGAGCTGCCCCTTAAAATAATATGTGCGCCCCTGCCACCATCCCCACCATCCGGGCCCGCCATGGCGTTGTATTTGGTGCGCATAAAATGTTTACTGCCGGCGCCTCCGTGGCCACTACGGCAAAAAATTCTGATGTAATCTATAAAGTTTGACTTTTCCATTGCAGTGTAAAGGTCTGTAAAGTTTTTAATGATTTACTTTTATGGCAATAATTAAAAACCCTACTGAAAAATATCCCTTTATAAATCAATGCCGTTAAGTTAAGGATTTATATGTTTGTCTTTACCTCACCCTAACCCTCTCCAAAGGAGAGGAAAGGTCTTAACTTAACGGCATTGCTTTATAAATGCTAATTACATTTGCGACTTGCGCACTTCTAACAAGTTAAAAGAACCTGCAGCTTCTTCTTTAGGTGGAATCCGAATAACTATAATGCAAAGCCGGGCTAAAAGAAAACTCTCCACGTAGTATATACAGTTATAGGTATAAAAATATGGCGGAGTTTTATGTCACGCCACAATCTTGCGAACAGCTTAGCGATTTATGTGCTGAAAATTGTAAGCTGATAGGGCGGCTTTACAGGAAAAAGAGATAGATTATTTATTGATTTTGACGAAACTAAACCTCCAAAAAAATTAATATGGAAAGATAACGGGTATTAATTAAAATCTATAACAATAAAAATGGAAGGCTGTCGCATGCCTTGCATTTGCAGTACACTCAAAAACTATTTATTTATTTTTGGTATCTTTTTGCTGCAAGTAACGAGCTAAACGTGCCCACACTACTACAGGTATATGATTTGCCATTTTTTATCTTAGAATACAACCGGTATTCGCCATGGGTTGTCCTTCTTATTAAGCCATCGCAGTCAAGGAAATTAAACAATTCAATCTTCCTTTTTTTCATCCCTATCATAACTTTATGTTTAAAATTTCATTAAATAGGGATAGGCATATTGATAGTTATTTAAACTTTATCGTTAGAGCTAAAATATAATACGCCTAAAATTTTAACGCTTGTTTGCGCAGCAACATACCATTTAATAAAGATGCGATTCCTATAGTAATAACTTTATAGCATCATCCCTTGTTTTAAATTAATCTTCTTGCTTATTGCTGCTATAATTGTTATTTTCTTCATCTTCATTGCCAATCATTTCATCATCATCGTCAAGGTCAGCACCTGGTACATCAAGACCATCTCCGGAAACATCATCATTTTCCTCCAATAAATCGCCCTCATAGTCTGTGTCATCTAGCTGGGCATTTTTTAAATCTACATCATCCTCATCGCCATCTCCTGCATTATCAAGGGCACCAGCTTCTTCATCAGTAATATCTGTATCATCATCAATTGATACGTCTTCCTCGTCATCTTCAGTTAATTCTCCGGTTGCTTTAAAATCTTCAATTGTCAATTCATTTTCATCTTCAAAATCATCTTCACCGGCATCATTTAAAGAATCTACGTCTTTATAAGAATCATTTTCCGCAGCATCGATACGGCTATCATCAGCGGTGGTTTCATCATTATCGTTAACTAATTGGTCATTATCGCCAACATTATTTAAAGGAGTATTATATCCTGCTAGGTTATTTTCGTTTGCCATAAAATAAGTTTTATGGAATAATTTATAAAAACGTGCCAATAAAAATATCCTTATTGTGACCTTCAATTATGTATTAAAAGCCCCGTAGGCCTTTGTAACTGGCAATTATTTTCTACACTTCCCAAGCCCCTTAAAAAAATATTTATAAAATAGTAAAACTGCCAATAATATAGGTTGATAAAGCGCAATTTTAAAGAGACTAAAATTATACCCATGCAAAAAGCTTAGCATTACCAGTATTATAAGTTAATGCTAAGCTTTCTCAACAAATTTTAGGGTTTAAATTTCTACTTCATCATCCTTATCTTCATCAAATTCATCCGCTTCATCTGGTTCGGCTAAAAAATTATCATCATCGACTAAACTATCATTTGCTGCATTTTCCAATGCATATGCATCATCATCCAGAGTATCATCTTCTAAAGCATCTAATTCATCTGCAGTAATAGCCTCATCTTCATCAGGTATATCGAGCAGGTCGTCGCCATCGGTAGATGCTGCATATTCCATGTTGTCATGTTTAAGGTCTGGCTGTACTGGTTTAGTGCCGCCTTCGTTTTTCTTGTCCATAATTATATTTTAATACTTTATATATAAATAGAAAATTTGTGCCAAACTTTATGCAATTTTCAACAACTGCGGTTAGCTATATGTTTAATTTACCAGCAGTTTTTTTCTTTTCAATATTTGGTAAAAAGCCTGTAATAATACCAAGCAAAGGTAAAAAAGCACAAATATTAAATACATAAATTATACCGGTATGGTCTGCCAGCCGGCCCAGTAATGCCGAGCCAATACCAGCAATTCCAAAAGCAAAACCAAAAAACAGCCCGCTTACCATGCCCACTTTGCCAGGTATTAATTCTTGTGCGTAAACCAATATGGCAGAAAATGCGGAAGCAATTACAATGCCGGCCAATACAGCTAAAATAACCGTCCAAAATAGGTTAGCGTATGGCAACAGTAAAGTAAAAGGTGCGGCACCTAATATAGAAAACCATATAACATATTTTCGTCCAAACCTATCACCGAGGGGGCCACCCATTAAAGTGCCTACTGCAACTGCTGCTAAAAATGCAAACAGGTATACTTGAGATTGTTGTATTGAAAGCTGGAAGCGTTCAATTAAATAAAAAGTAAAATAATTTGTCATAGAGACCATGTAAAAGTATTTTGAAAATATTAGCAGCAGTAAAATAACTATAGCAAAAGCTACTTTTTGCTTTGATAAATGATGGCGCTCTTCGGCAATAATGCCTGCCTTGCCTGATGCCCTGAATGCTATTTGCACTTTGTACCAAGCGGCAATTTTAAACAATATGATAATTCCCAAAATTGCAACCAGCGTAAACCAGGCAATATTGCCCTGCCCATAAGGAATTACAATCAGCGCTACCAATAACGGGCCTGCCGCACTACCAGCATTGCCGCCCAATTGAAAAATTGATTGCGCTAAGCCTCGCTTGCCTCCTGAGGCTAAATAGGCTACACGGCTGCTTTCTGGATGAAAAATGGAGGAGCCGATACCAACGCAGCCTACGGCAAGAAGTATAGGATAATACCCACCTGCGTGGGATAATAAAAGCAGCCCTGCTAATGTAAAGCCCATGCCAATGGCCAGCGAATAGGGCTTTGGGTGCCGGTCTGTGTAAGTGCCAACAAAAGGCTGCAGCAACGAAGCCATCAATTGAAAAGTAAAAGTTATCATGCCTATTTGGGCAAAGCTTAAATGAAAGCTTGTTTTAAGCAAGGGATATGCAGAAGGTATAACCGCTTGCAAAAGGTCGTTGATAAAATGTGTAAACGCGATGGTAAATAAGATTGGGTAAATAGTACGCTGGGGAAGTGGTTGCGTTGTTGTGCTCATCTTAATTATTGCTTGTAAAGGTTTGTAAATAAGATTGCAAAAATAAGAAGAGCAAGCCAACTGGCAGCGGTACATTAAGTGGAGGGGGTTTTACATTAGTGGAAGTGTATTAAAAACCCCAAGACTTACCTTTAACTAAAGTGTAAATATTTATGCTTCGTGATACAAAAATATACTAACAATAACCTCTTAATAGGTTAGTATTAGCATTTAATAATGATAAGGAAAACCGTTTTTCATAAAAAATAAGCATAGGCAACACCATCCTGTGCAACAGGAAACTTTTGCTTGGCAGCAGTATTGTTTCCAATTAGCTCATATCTTCTATCAATATGTTCTTGAAGGTTATTTTCTATATTGCTAATACTATAAGGGTAGGATACACCTGCATCCAGCAAACCTTCTCCCAAATCTGCTTCGGTATAGATATATTTTTTAAATTTGCTAATAGTTAATTGACTAGTACGCATGGTAACATTTTTTTTCTGTGTGTTGATGTTTGTATTTTTCATAAGTGGGTTAATTAAAAATAAGTAAAACCATGCCAGCAGTAATTTGGTATAAGTTTAATTATCCGCAAGTAAATATTGGGTAATAAGTTAAAAATTAATGGAATTTTTTCTACAATTGCCGGTTTTCAGATAACTAATTTACACACTGAGATTTAATTGTGCTGTAAGCAAAACCCCTGATTTGTTGTAGAATAATTACTAAGAGCAGCATTATATGGCAATAGCTGTATTTATTAGCTGTACTTAAATTATTTATAAAATGTACGTATAAAAAAATTAGATATTATAAAATTTGCATTAATTATAGCTAACGTTTAAGTTTTGCATTAATTTGAATTACCGATAAACTTGCATGGCAATAGTACCCCAGCATAATTATTTTAATGCCTGCTCCAGGTCTGTCAGTATATCTGCAATGTTTTCTATACCTGTGCTAAACCTAATAAGCCCATCAGTAATACCAAACCTTTCTCTTTCCTCTTTGCTTAATCCCTTATGGCTCATGCTTGCAGGGTGAGATACCAGCGTATCCACAGTGCCCAGCGAAACTGCTTTTACGCATAGCTGTAATTTATCGATAAAGCGAATGCCTGCTTCAATGCCACCCTTTACTTCAAAGCTCATTAAAGCACCAGTATGTTTCATTTGTTTAATGGCAACGGCATGGTCTGGGTGGGTTGCAAGCCCTGCATAATTAACGTGGCTCACGGCAGTATGTGCATTTAAATAATTGGCTACTTCAACGGCATTGCTGCAATGCCTGTCCATGCGCAGTTCCAGTGTCTTTAAGCCATTCATCAATAAAAAGGCATCAAATGGGTTGCTGTTGCCGCCTAGCAGTATATGCCATTTCCATACTTTGGTATTCATCAGCTCAATATTTTTACCCATCAATACACCGCCTATAGATGTGCCATGCCCGTTTAAAAATTTGGTAGTGCTGTGGCAAACAAAATCTACCCCGTACTTAAAAGGCTGTTGCAGGTAAGGGGTGGCAAAAGTATTATCAACAGATACTAGTAGCCCGTACAATTTTGCCATTATTGTAACTGCAGCAATATCAATACATTGAATAGTTGGGTTGGCCGGTGTTTCAATATGTACCAGTTTTATAGCAGGGTTTTTTTTGATGGCATCTTCCATTTTATTAAGGTCCCTCAGGTCGGCGATAATGGTTTCAATGCCTGCTTCTGCCAATACCTTTAAAAATAGTTCATGCGTGCCTCCATAAAGTGCGTAATGCGATAATACCGCATCCCCCGCTTTTAAATTGCTCATAAAAAGCGTTGTTAATGCCGCTTGCCCGCTGGCGTGCAGCAAGGCTTTCAATTGTAGTGGTAGCCCATCATCACCAGTTAAGCCAAATGCTTCCAATGCAGCTATAGTTTTTTCAGCGGCGGTAAAAGTAGGGTTCCCCCAGCGGCCATATAACCTGGATTTATCTTCTCCTGCAAAGCGTTCCATGCCTTCACGGGCTGTATCAAAAGTAAAGGTAGAAGTAGCAAAAATGGGTGTAAGGTGGGCGTGTTCTGCGTTATCATGGCCTGCGCTATGCAAGGCTAATGAGCTTATACCAGTTAGTGGAAATTGTAAGTGTGCCATCATTATTTATTTAGGTAGATAAAATAAAACGTTAGAATTTTAATAAAGGTATCTATTAGTAAACCGATGCCATTTAGTTTTGCCGTTTTGTTTGAATAGTACCGTACTGCTATCTTCTTCAGTGCAGGGTTGAGGTAAAAAATGAATAATTTTTAAATGAAGGCATTTAATAATATTTATTCAATGCCGTTAAGTTAAGTGGATCGGCCCAAAGGGTTACGCCCCCATCTCCTTTGGAGAGGGGCTGGGAAGAGGTAAAAAATAGTACGACTCTTAATTAACGGCATTGAATTATTAGTATTTACGGCTTTAAAATTCGGTATTCTCTCAAGGCTTATCAGCTATATTAATAGCCATAAGGCCTGCTATTGCTACACCTGTCAAGCTTACCTATTTATTTATAACTACAAAACCTATGTTAACGGACTGGCACCATCATTGTATATTCCTAAAAAAACCGTAAATTTAAGGTTACTTATAATTCCAATAAATAATGAAGAAGTATTTCATCCATAATGGGCATAAGCAATTAGGGCCCTTTTCTGTAATAGAGCTAATGGAAAGAGGCATTA
>JANXVN010000265.1 GCA_025351645.1 Ferruginibacter sp. | reverse complement strand
AAAATCATCCTGGAACCCATATTATATGGCAGGGTTGGGTGTTTTTATATCTATATTATTTCCAACCATATTCAGTTTAGGAATAGAAAAAATTGGAAATTTTACAGAAAAAGGGTCTGCTCTAATGAGTATTGCTATTGTTGGTGGAGCTGTTTTTCCACCACTTCAGGGAATGATTGCAGATTCTCTGGGGCTTCAGATTTCTTATTTAGTTCCTTGTGGCTGTTTTCTTTTAATTGTGTCCTATGGGTTATTTTGTGCCAAACTACAGCGTAAGGCTACTAATGCTCAAAATGGGATTGCTTAATTATTGGCGCTTTGGTTAGGGTTAGGGTGAGGTAAAGTCAAACCTTTAAATCCTTAACTTAAGGGCATTGGAAAGGATGGAATAATTTTTATGCGTTTTTTAATTCCGATAAACTACAACAGCTATGTGTTTTTATAATATTATGTAAACTGTTTTTTAAAAAATGTACAACAGTGCTTTCTTCAGAAACACTATCGTAAATTTTATTTATGGAAATTTCAACTTCACTTTCTTTCTCGAAGCCGGCCTTGTTATTTTTTTGTTTTACCAATACATTTTTTAAAGCAACGCTCAAGCGGTCTTTTACACTAACTGTTGTGGATACGCCAAACAACACTTCAGGATTGGTTTCTAAACCAATATTAAAAACGTATTGTTCCATTTCTTCAAAATCTATATTCTGGCAATTAATGTATAGGCACCCATCCCTTAGCCCCATTACTTTTCCATTATACCGGTGACCTTCCGAAATGGACTGTATAAAAATTTGGCCTGATTCATGCTCTTTTAAAATGAAGGGCGTTTTAATTATCGTATCGCTACCATCTGTTTTTTGATAATATAAATAATAATTTCCAACATAATATTTTTTAATAATTGCAAAAGAAGAATGCTGGTGGTCGAAGGTTTTAAATGGAAATACCTGCGACATTTCTTCATTGACCTCAGGCCTTTTAATTTCTTTGATCCAATCATCCCATTCGTTCAACGGTACTTGTAAAAAAATTAGGAGTGCATGGACTTTAACCATTTTTGCATCTCCATTATTCCAATAACTTTGCAATGTTTTTCCACTAACCCAATTATAAACCTGGTACTCACTTCTTTTACTTAAATTTTGAATAAATCCACTTACCGAACCGCAGTGTAGGTTTAGGATATCTTTTTCAATTTTTAATTTGCCTATAACATAATAGTGCGCCACCAAATCGGGATTATTTATTACCGCTCTCGTAATTTTTTTGTTAACTACAAAGGCAATACTATTAAAATGAGTCCGGGTAAAATTGCTCCAATTGTCAAGGGTTTTATCAGGATAAAATAACTTTTGTATTTCTTTATTGTTTTCTATAGCGGTTTTTATTTTTTTGCTTAACATCATGTAAACGGAAAATTTATTATATAATACCAAGATATAGTATTTAGTTTGACTGTCAAATCTACAAAGTTATGACTTAAATAACTTACTGATTTACAGTAAATTACTTAATTTATTAAAATTATTTTGACTCATATTTTACATGATTTTCATTAGTTATATTTGTTTTCCAAAATTTAACATTAAAATATTGTTATGATTAAATCAAAATCTACCCTATTATTTCCCCTGTTAATCCTGTTGATCCTTATTCCAAATTTTACTTTTGCGCAAAATCTGGTTTTAAAAGGTATCGTTAAAGATATGCAGGGAAATACTTTGCAGGGTGCATCGATAAGTGTAAAAGGAAAAGGTTTAAATACCGGAACTTCTACCCTTGCTGACGGATCATTTTCCTTACCCCTTGCCTCTCCCAATGCTACCATTGAAATATCAATTGTTGGATTTAAAAATAAAACTGTCAATTTAAAAGGGGAATCTTCAATTACGGTATTACTGCAGGAATCTACCAGCCAGTTAGGGGATGTTGTAGTAGTTGGTTATGGCACGCAAAAAAAATCAAATTTAACGGGTGCTGTTGCATCAATAGGTAATAAAGATTTTAAAAATCAACCGCTTTCAAACCTTGCAAATAGTATCCAGGGAAAATTGTCCGGTATAAATGTAACCTCGCCATCCGGTACCCCCGGAGCAGGTTTATTAGTTAGTATACGTGGTGCTCAAAATCCATTGTATGTAGTAGATGGTATCCCCATGTTAAGTGAAAGTAATTCTTCCTTATCCACCTCATTTAATACTACCGGCGAAGAAGTTGGGCAGGGGCAAAATTTAAGTTCCATATCCGATATAAATCCTGATGATATTGAGTCTATCGAAAT
>JANXVN010000247.1 GCA_025351645.1 Ferruginibacter sp. | reverse complement strand
GCAATACATCCAAAGCAAAACAAGATGTTCATTCAGTGAACATGTTGATATTCAATTGATTATATCATATTCGGTGAGTACTATTTTCAGAACTGGCTACTCACCGAATCACTCACCTTTCATTTGTTATTCCTTATGAGTTTTGTTGATCCCCCTTAACGAAAAAAGCCCGCAAACCTAGTGTTTGCAGGCTTTTAGCTTAATTTGATACTCATTATGGCGGAGAGAGTAGATCCTGAACCCACTGGAAAATCCACGCAAATTGCCCCCCCTGTCGCCAAATTAAACTAACCCCCTCCCGCCATTTCAAATTGACCCCCTAATACCGGCTGAAGTTGACCCCCTAAATTGGTGGTTAAAGAACAGTTGTTTTTATAGGATAATAATCGGTTGTTTTATCCAAAACAAACCCAGGTTATTTATGTCCAACAAAACAATTGATATGTTTAAAATCAGACAATTATTGCGGCTTTATTCAGAAGGAAGAGGCAGTAAATTTATCAGCAGAACGACTGGTATTGCACGCAATACGGTTAAAAAATACCTTTTACAATTTGTAGAATTGCGCCTTACTATTGAGGGTGTTGATGCAATGGCTGACGGACAGCTTGCTACTGCTTTTTTGATTAAAAAGCCTGTAAGGCCAAGTAGCCGGGTAAATGATTTGGAAGCCATGTTTCCAGCCTTGGCAACCAGATTAAAGAAGCGGGGTGTAACCAAAAATATGGTTTATGCCGATTATATCAGCCAATATCCTGAAGGATACAAACATTCTGCCTTCCTGGTTCGCTTGAACACTTTCATGGGAATATCTAAACCTTCCATGCGCATACTCCATAAAGCAGGCGATAAACTCTTTATTGATTTTACAGGAAAGCGTTTACAGGTAGTCGATATGGAGACTGGCGAAGTGCAGGATGTGGAGGTCTTTGTATCTATTCTGGGCTGTAGCCAGCTTACTTATGTAACAGCAGTTGCTTCGCAAAAAAAAGCAGATTTTATACTTGCATGCGAGCGTGCCCTGCATTTTTATGATGGTGTCCCTGAAGCCATTGTGCCGGATAATTTAAAATCAGCTGTAAAAAAAGCAAGCCGCTATGAAGCAGAGCTTAATGATGATTTTGCCGCATTTGCAACCCATTACAACACCTTTGTTTTCCCTGCGAGGGCTTACAAGCCAAAAGACAAAGCACTGGTGGAAGGGGCTGTAAAAATAATCTACACCACCATCTTTACTAAAATAGATGAAAAGGTATACACCAGTTTGGAAATGCTCAATGCCGATATTTATATTCATCTGAAAGCACACAATGACCGGCTGCTTACCGGTTGTGACTATAGCAGGAGGCAACAGTTTGATACACTAGAAAAAAATGTTTTAAAACCGCTGAATAAATATCCCTACGACCCCATGGCCACTAAAATGTCCACTGTTGATAAATCCGGTTATGTTACTGTTGATTACCGCTACTATAGCATCCCCTATAAATTTATTGGTAAAAAGGTCAAGCTAATGTACAACCGAACAAAAGTGGAAGCCTTTAGCGAACATGAACTGATTGCGGTTCATGTTCGCCATTATGGTAAAGACAAACACATACAAAACGAGGACCATCTTGCCTCCTGGCACAAGTACCCCACGGAATGGAACCCCGAAAAGTTTATTGCCGACGCGTTGCTTGTTGACGAAGCGGTAGCAACCTATATCAAAAAAGTATTGTCCAGAAGCGAGTACCCTGAAAAAAATTACCGGGCCTGCCAGGGTATTATAAATTTCAAAAAACGTGTAGGCGAATCAAGGCTTATCAACGCCTGTAAACGAGCCGATAGTTTTAACGTGTACAACTTTGGGATTATCGAACGCATATTAAAATCAAAGGCAGATTTTATACCATTGGAAGATGAACAGCAACTTCGGCAAGATGGTATTGCAATGCCCGAGCATGAAAATATTCGGGGAGAACAATATTATAAGTAAGGCGAATGAAATAAAAAAGGCAACTAAATATTAATAAAATAAAACTAAAAAAATGAACAAAGAAAGTTTAGAGAAGATGATCCGTATGCGGCTTTTGGGGATGCACCAGGCCTTTAAAACCAGTATTGAAGCTGAAAGCCAAACCCCTCAGTTTACCAACGACGAGTTGGTACATCACCTGGTACAGAGCGAGTGGGACGATAGGCAGCATCGCAGTGTGCAAAGGGGGCTTAAGAACGCTAACTTCCGCTACAGTGCCAGTTTAGAACAACTAGACTACTCCGGCGACCGGGGGTTAGATAAAAACCTTGTGCAGCGTTTATCCGGCTGTGAATTTATAAAAAAAGGCGATGACCTCTTCATTACCGGTAGTACCGGAACAGGAAAAAGTTTTTTGGCTTCGGCCATTGGCCAGCAAGCCTGTTTATTGGGATATAAAGTTTTGTATACCAACACCACAAAATTGATGTCCTATTTAAAAATGGCCAAAGCTGATGGCACCCATTTAAAAGAGCTCTCGAAAATAGAAAAACAAGATGTATTAATATTAGATGATTTTGGAGTTCAACCCTTTGATGCAGGCAGCAGGGCTTTGCTATTAGATATCATTGAAGACCGGCACGGGAAGCGATCCACCATCATAACAGCCCAGCTCCCGGTGAAAAAATGGCATGAGGTAATCGGGGAAAAAACGCTGGCTGACGCAATACTCGACAGGATTGTCCATCAATCCATACGAATAGAACTTTATGGAGAATCTTTAAGGAAAAAACAAAAAGGGAAAGCGGAAACAATGGAAACAAATTTATAAAGAAAAGCGGGCAGAAATTAATCACTATTTTCATCCTTCCAAACAGCAGTTCTTTATCAACTTTTAGTCCTCTTCATCAGGATTTTTTTGGGCCTTTTTGAAATCGTTTTTTAGGGGGTCAATTTGAAATGGCGAAGGGGGGTCAATTTAGCCGGATTTTACAGCTTTGGCCTGTTACTTGTCTTCCATGCATTATCCCTGTAATTTAGCCAAACTATATTGTTTGGTAAAGATAAATTTGCGGCAATGGAAGTGAAAGAATCCTTGTCACAATTTTT
>JANXVN010000216.1 GCA_025351645.1 Ferruginibacter sp. | reverse complement strand
ATAATGCGCCAATCCGTAATTTCTTTTGGTGCATTCATCAGGGTTAAGCACATGCCATTCAAACTCGTCCCTAAAATGGCGGATGGCCGCTGCTATTGGCCAGGCTGCTGCATCGCCCAATGGGCAAATGGTATTACCTTCTATCTTGCGTTGTATATCCCACAGCAAATCTATGTCCTTCATTTCACCTTTGCCGTTTTCAATTTTCTTTAATATCCTTTCCATCCAGCCGGTGCCTTCGCGGCAAGGGCTGCATTGCCCACAACTTTCATGGTGGTAAAACCTAGCTAATGTCATCGTGTTCCTAACCACACACTGGTCTTCATCCAACACAATAAAACCACCACTACCCATCATGCTGCCTGATGCAAAACCGCCATCACTCAGGCTTTCGTAGTTCATCAGGCGTTTTTCGCCTTTGGCTGTTGTTAGTAACAAATTAGCTGGTAAAATTGGTACTGAGGAACCTCCGGGTATGCAAGCTTTTAATTGCTTACCGTTGGGTATGCCGCCGCAATATTCATCGCTATAAATAAACTCCTCTACAGAAATGGTCATGTCTATTTCGTAAATGCCCGGTTTATTGATATTGCCGCAGGCGGAAATAAGCTTTGTACCAGTCGATTTGCCTACACCGATCTTTGCATATTCTTCTCCACCGATATTTATTATTGGAACAACGGCTGCTAATGTTTCTACATTATTTACAACAGTCGGGCAATCCCATAAACCTTTAATTGCTGGAAACGGTGGCTTGATCCTTGGATTGCCTCTTTTGCCTTCAAGGCTTTCAATCAACGCAGTTTCTTCTCCGCAGATATAAGCACCTGCACCACGTTGCACATACATTTCACAATCGAAGCCTGTGCCTAAAATGTTCTTTCCTAAAAAACCATTTTGCCTGGCTTCTGCAATGGCATTTTCTAAAATATCGGTTATCCATGCGTATTCGCCACGGATGTAAATGTAACTAGTGTTGCTGCCTAATGCATAGGAAGCCGTTATCATCCCTTCAATCATCAGGTGCGGAATAAACTCCATTAGGAACCTGTCTTTAAAAGTGCCGGGTTCGCTTTCATCTGCATTGCAAATTAAATAGCGGGCAACACCTTCCGGCTTTGCCAAAAAACTCCACTTCATACCCGTTGGGAAACCTGCACCACCACGACCACGCAAGCCACTTTTCTTCACCTCATCTACAATTTCTGCAGGTGTCATTTTTAATGCCTTTTCCACACTTTGGTAACCACCTTCGCGGCGGTATACTTCGAAACCGCGGATGCCGGGGACATCAATTTTATCTAATAATAATTTTTTGCTCATATATAAAACCGTAAAGGTGAATTGTTGCGTTTAATTTAATAAATTTAGCCAAGCTTTTAACTTCAATAATAATATCCTTAATTAATCTTTCCTTTATATAAGTCATGCACGGGAAAAATCATATCCCAATTAGTACCCCAAACTATATTGCCATTCTCAATTTTAAACCGCTTAAAATTATTTTCCTTTTTATATTTATTAAATTGAGGATGATTATGTGTTTGTAAAAAAGCCTCGAAATCAACAACTTTCTTTTTATTATTATCAAAAACAATTTCTAATTTAAAAGCCTCTGTATATTTTGCGCTAATTACTGATATTGCTTTCATTTTATTTTATTTTTGTGTTCACTGATTCACAACTAACTTTTTTGTTTTGTACAAAAAAGTTAGTCCACTTTTCTACAATCCCTTCATGATATTTCTTTATAAATTTTATTGCTACTTTAGTTTCTTTAATTGGTAAAGGCATCCTAGCTTTAACTTCTTGAATTTCGATGTTTTTTAGTATGCCATTTTTCATACTTAAGTTCAAATTTACTTTCAAATTCCGCAAATGAAACATGTACATGGATAGGCAAATGTTCATTTGAGTAGAAAAAGAAAATCAAACCAAGGTATTCATAAATTTTAGGCATATTAATTAGCTTTTACCCTGCACTCTTCAACAATTGCATCTACTTTATCCTTTGTTAGATGCTCCCTGTAAGTCTTGCCCAGCTGCATCATTGGCGCATAACCGCAGGCTCCTAAACACTCTGCCGTTTTTAAAGTAAACAACCCGTCGGTTGTTGTTTCGCCAACGCCAATGTGTAGTTTTTGTTTGATATAGTCAATAATTTGGTCGCTGCCGTTTAGCATGCACGGGCCAGTTTGGCAGACTTCAAATAAAAATTTACCAACAGGCTTTAAGTTGTACATACTGTAAAAACTGGCTACTTCGTACACCTCAATTGGTTCAATATGCAACAGTGTTGCCACGTAATCCATAACCGGCGTATCCAGCCAGCCGCCAAATTCATCTTGTGCCAAATGTAAAATAGGCAACAAGGCACCTTTTTGTTTGCCTTCGGGATAGCGTTTTATTATTTCGCCAACCTTATGTAAATTTTCTGTTGAAAACTGAATATCCATTTTATTTATTCTTTCGCTTTTTCAAAATTTTATCTGCAGTCAGAAATCCTTATGCATCTAACTCACCTGCAATTAAATTTAAACTGCTCATAGTAATTACCGCATCGCTTAACATACCGCCCTTTATCAATTCTGGGTAAGCCTGATAATAAATAAAACAGGGCCTGCGGAAATGTAATCGGTATGGCGTTCGCCCTCCGTCGCTTATGAGGTAAAAACCCAACTCCCCATTTGCTCCTTCAATAGAACTGTATAATTCGCCCGCAGGTATATCTGTTTCGCCCATAATAATTTTAAAATGATAAATCAAGGCTTCCATTTTTGTATATACATCTTTCTTCTCAGGCAAGTAATACGAGGGCACATCTGCATGAAAAACTTCTGCTTCGGCACCTGTAAATTCTTTTACTTTAGCATAAGCTTGTTCAATTAAACTAATGCTCTGCCACATTTCTTCATTGCGTACTAAAAAACGGTCGTAACAATCGCCGGTTGTGCCTACAGGGATTTCAAATTTAAAATCATCGTAAGAACTATAAGGGGTATGTATCCTAACATCATAATCAACGCCGGTAGCCCTTAAGTTAGGGCCGGTAAACCCATAGTTAAGCGCCCTTTCCGCACTTATAGGCCCACAACCAATGGTGCGTTCCATAAAAATACGGTTACGAGTGAATAGTTTTTCAAATTCTTTTAACTGCGCCGGATAGGTTGCTAAAAACTGGTCTAATTTTTCAAAAGCTTTCTTAGTGAAATTTCTTTCAAAACCACCTATCCGCCCAATATTTGTGGTTAGGCGAGAACCACAGACTTCTTCATAAATTTCATAAATCAGTTCTCTGAATTGCATGAGGTATAAAAAGCCTGAAAAAGCACCGCTATCTACGCCTACAATAGAATTACAAATAAGATGGTCGGATATCCTGGATAACTCCATGATTATAATGCGCAGGTAATCAACACGTTTTGGAAGCGTGATGCCTAACAACCTTTCGCAGGTTATATGCCAGCCCATATTGTTTATGGGAGATGAGCAGTAATTCATCCTATCGGTCAATGGCGTAATCTGGTAAAGTGGCCTGCGCTCTGCCAGTTTTTCAAAAGCACGATGGATATAGCCTACTGTTGAAACCGCACTCATCACCCTTTCCCCATCCAATTCTAAAATATTTTGAAACACGCCGTGGGTAGCCGGGTGGGTAGGCCCAAGGTTAAGTGTAGTCGTTAATTTTTCTATGCTGCCTTCTGGTAATAAAATGTGGTCGCTCATAATTTACCCTGTTGGGTTTGAGTTTTTTGTTTGTTGTTTTTTGTTACCTCAATTTATCTTCCCTACTCAATGTACAGTAAGATAAATTAAACTTATTATCCCCTGCCAAACATCTCATCATCTTTATCAACCCTGCTTTGGTCTTCCAGCGGAAACTCTTTTCTCATGGGGAAATAATCCATTTCCTCAACGTTCAATATCCTTATTAAATTTGGATGGCCCATAAAGTTGACGCCAAAAAAATCGTAGGTTTCCCTTTCCATAAAATTAGCCGAAGCATACAATGCGGTAGCACTATAAACGTCCGGCGTTTTTATATCTGTAAAAACCTTAAAACGTATGCGTATATTATCGGTTAAGTTATGAAGATGATAGACCACAGCTAGTTCTGCACCAATACTGTCAGGATAATGTACAGCCTGCAGGTCGGTCAAAAATTGAAATTTCAATTCCGCATCATCATATAAAAACTGCAGTACTTTTAAATTTAATTCTTTAGGCCCGGTAAAGGTGAGCATGCCATAAGGAAGTGACCAGCCAGTTAATTGGCCCCCAAATTTTTCGGTTAATCTTTGCTGTATCAGTTCGTTTGTTAAGGACATTTATTTGTAGGCTTTGTCATTAATTGTATAATTACCAGCTATGATTAGCCAGCGTTCCATTTGCTATTGTATTCCGTATCCTTCCAACAGTTCTTTGTACTTATCGCCCTTTCTTCTTCTTAAGCTTTCATTGCCTACCAGTTCCTGAATTTTCATAAATCCATCTAAAATAGCTTCTGGCCTTGGCGGGCAGCCTGGTACGTACACATCCACCGGTATTATCTGGTCAATGCCTTGTAATACAGAATAAGTATCAAAAATACCACCGCTGCAAGCACAGGCACCTACTGATAAAACCCAGCGTGGTTCTGCCATTTGTAAATATACCTGGCGTAATACCGGGCCCATTTTTTTTGAAATTGTACCCATTACCATTAATAGATCGCACTGGCGTGGAGAAAAACTCATACGCTCTGCGCCAAACCTTGCTATATCGTAGTGGCTGGCTGCTGTTGCCATAAATTCGATGCCGCAGCAAGATGTGGCAAAAGGTAAAGGCCAGATAGAGTTTTTACGTGCCAGGCCAACAACTTTTTCTAAAGAAGTTGCCATGTAGCCATCCCCCATCATACCTGCGGGGGCTTCTACCATTTTAAGCTTTGAATTAAATTGAACCGGACGAGACATACATTTAATTTGAAAATTTAAAAAATTTGAAAATTTGAAAATGAATACACGTTATCTAAAACAACCTTTCCTGCTTATTGTTTTCATTTTTACATTTTCTAATTAGCACATTTGCTAATTATTACTAATCCTCCCAATCTAACGCACCCTTTTTAATGATGTAGATAAAGCCTGCAACAAATAATGCAACGAAGGTGGCAACTGCTACAAAACCATTCCATCCTAATGCACGGAAATTTACTGCGTAAGGGTAAAAAAATATAACTTCAACATCAAACAAAACAAATAAAATGGCTACTAAAAAATATTTTATAGCCATTGGCTGGCGGGCATTTCCTTTTATTTCGATGCCACTTTCAAAATTCTGAAGCTTATCTGAAGTGCTTCTTTTTGGCCCAAAATAATGTGTCATTGCCATCATAGTAGCAATAAACCCAATTGCAAAAATTAATTGTAAAGCAATGGGCAAGTAATTTGCTGCACTGTTTACGCTGTTGATTTGAAGAATAAAAAATTGCATAACGCAAAAATAAGGCAGGGTGAGCAAAAAACAACCCTAAGGTTTATAAAAAGAAAAATCCCTTTTCGTTTAAATGAAAAGGGATTGAGAACTTTATTGATTTTTATTTATTTAGTTGCTTTATTAGCTGGCTTTGTAGCAGGAGCTGACCTCCTTGGAGCAGCGGCTTTGCCTAAAATTTCTTTGTACTTTAAAGCTTCTGCATCAGTTGGGTCTAACGATAAAATTTTATCGCAATAAGCAATTGCAGTTGCATTGTCTTTTTTAATGTTAGCGTAATAAGCTACAAAATATTTATAGCTGCCTATCAACTGTGGCTTGTATTTTAAAGAATCTACCATTCCAACAGAAATTGCTTTTTCAAAATCTGCATTTGCTAAGCCCTTGTCCATAAGGGTATCAATCATCGTTTTAGTTTTGCCACTCATGTAGAAACCAAAAGCATCGTCCGGAAACTTTTGTCCATAGGCAGTAAACACATCAATAGCGGCTTGCGTAGTACCAGAACGGTAATAATTGTAACCGGTATTGTACATGTCAACTTTACCGGGAGATTTTTTAACCAATAAGACCTTATTGTACCAATCCGCAGCTTCTTTATATTTTTTCTTTGTTTCGTAATTGGCAGCCATGCTTTTTAAGTAGGCAACCTTGTTAATTTCTAAGGTATCTAAAGCAACAGCTTTATCCACGAAAGTACCAGCTAAAGAATCATTGCCTGGAAACTTCAAAAGCACAGTAGCGTAAGTTGAGTAATCACCCATACCAATTAAAGCAGTATCTGCAGATTGAAAATATTTATCAAACGATGATTTAGCATTTAATGAATCACCCAATTTGTTATAAGCGTATGCCTTGATACCATATAATTTTGCATAAGGCTTAGGATTTGTTCCAATACATTCATCTGCCTTTTTAATGGCATCAGCATATAAAGCCTGTGCATAAATGATAGAGGCTGTAAGGTAACAATTACGTGGGTTATCATCTGTATTAGCCAAATATTTTGCTAAATACTGTGCTGATTTAGGAACATCAGTAAGATAATAAAGGTTGTATAAGTTTTCGTACACCGGGCCGTATGCAGCGTCTTTTGCAATGGCATCATTAAAATACCTCATGTAAATTTCTTCTTGGGTAACGCCTTGTGTTTGGTAAATTTTACCAATACGGTAAGATGCCCTTGCATATTTAGGATTTAATGCCAATGCGGCTTCGTAGCTAAGCTGGGCATTACCCCCATCGCCTAATTTTTTATATGCGTCGCCTAAGTTAACATATACATCAGGGTCATTCATTTTTTTTGTAGCTGTAGCTAATTTCAACTTATCAACTGCATAGGCTGCATCACCTTCTTTTGCATTTACATTGGCATAACCCACCGCATTTAAAACTGGTACGCTTGCAGCTTTAGATAAACTGATAGCTGTTTCAAACTGGCTTTTTGCATCCTGAACTTTTCCTTCCAACAAATTAATATGCCCCATGCCTGCTAATAATAATGGGCTATTACTATTGGCCATCAACGTTTTTTGGTACAAAGCTTTCGCATCTGCTACATCTTTTGCAGTATGGTCTTCAGGGCCAATCAATGTTTGCCCATCCCAATAAACAGCATCCACATCGTTAGGGTTAGCAGCAATTAATTTATCAAAAACAGCTTTAGCGCTCTTATATTTTTCGTAGTATAAAAGAGTTTTACCATCGTTGATAGTTTGTGCTTTTACAGTTGCCGAAACAAAAAAAGCCCCTACAAACAGCATTACCAATTTCATCTTTTTCATATTGCTTACCATTTAGATTAATCTTTACAATGTTAATTGATTTTATTTCGAATTGACAAAAATCTACTGGATTATTTTACTAATTTTTTATTAATTTTTATATCTCTTATTGCAAAACCAATTTTTGCAGAACCCAGGTAAGCCCTTTTAAAAATTAACTGCCCTCTTTCAAATTGCATAAAATCAACAAAACCAGCCCCTAACCCGGTATAATTTTCTTTAAGCACATAATACAAACCACGTACCAAAGGGTACCTATGCGTTAAGATGCTTAACTGGCTTGGTTTTACATATGGCGAATCTGGGCAAATGCCACATTCCACATAAGCAAGTTTTACTTTTTTTAACATGTTTGCCTGTGCCGTGTCTTCAGGGTTGCCTATCCAGCTTATGCCCACCAGCCCAATTGCATTTACATCAGAAGCTACATAGTTTAATACTTCTTTACTATTTTTAGCAGCCCTCACAACATTGGTATCAAATTTTTTGCCTTTTAAAATACTGTCTATAGCAAACCGCACTGTACTAGTGGCGCTTAAGCCATCAAATACTATTTGCTGCTTTCCTTTTAGCTTGCCAGATAATTGGTCTTGCAAACGTTGTAAAGTAAAAATTGTATCCGTGCTATTAATATTTACCACCACCGCAATTGCATCGGTAGCAACCTTATCATAGCGAGGCACAAAATCCAATGAATCTTCAAAATATTTTTCTTCTTTTTTATTTAGCCCCCGTGTAACAATAATCAGGCTGGTAGCAGAATCATTCAACAAGTCTTTTATACATTCTGCTTCCGGCTTATAATGCACATTAATTTTTGTGCCCGGGTAGCTCGCTTCATACATTTTGACTTGTTCGTCTATCACAGGTTTAAACGACTCGTCTACACTAATATTAATTGAACCGTTTATAGGTGTATCAGTAGTTATAGCCACTTGCCTTTTAGGTTTACAACTATATAGTGTAACCATTAAAAATAGTACGGCAGCAGTAGCCCTGGCTACATTTTTATACATTTTTATTTGCATCAGTAATTTCTAAAGTAATTTTTTTTATAGCCCCTGTAAATCCGGAAAGCCCCGTACACCCAGCATATAGCAGCAAAAATCTTAATCATCGTTGGGTCGTATTGGCTAATGTACCGCCGGGTATAATCGTTGGGGAACATAAAAAAGAAACCTGCTACCAGCATAAATACACCCATGCCATAATTGGTAATGGAGCGCATCCTTATCAATCCTTTTTCCCTTTCGCTTAAGGGTTCGTTTTCAAATTCTTCCAAGGCCATAACTTATTTTTTTTATTATCAAAACCAGCATGCCTCAATAAGCATGCTGGTTTTGGGAAGGGCAAATTACAAAAATATTTACGTAATTAATCCGCTGGCATAAACTTTACCGGAATAGTAAAATACACAGCCACATTTTCGCCGTTTGCTTTTCCCGGTACCCATTGCGGCATTTTTTTCATTACCCGTATTACTTCTTTATTGTATTGTTCGCCACCATCTTTTACTATATCAAATTGTTGCAGTTTTCCATCGTACCCTACAACAAACCTAATATTTACCGCCACCATTTCGCCAGGTTCCATTTCGCTAGGGTTTACTAAATTCCTTTCTAAAAAACGTTTTAGTGCATTTATCCCGCCAGGGTATGTTGGCTGCACATCAGGGTTGTTAATTGGTTGGGTTATGTCTAATAGCTTCTTTGCTGCAATAGCCCCCTCTCCTTTTCCTCCGCCGCCATTGCCTTCAGTTAGGGCGCCAATAATTGCGGGTACTTCAGGCCCTTTCGCAATGATAGTGCTAGAACCAATAACATCAGAAGGCTTGATGGTTTGTAAAACTGTATCTGCCTTTGGATCGGCAACAATAAATGGCTTTAAACTTTTTACCTGAGATGCCGGCGCTGACTTAGGTATTATCTTTGGTATTTCTTTTTTAAGCTCTATCTTTTTCGGTACAAGTACATGTACCATTGTAACTTCATCATACCTGATTATGTTGGGTTTCTTCTCCGGCAAAAAAGTAAAGGCACATAAAACAGTAGCCGCACCAAGGCAAATACTTACCGACTTAATAAGCCTGTTGTTATAAAATTTGCGTAAGGCATAGGCACCATACAATTTATTACGCTTTTCAAAAATGATGTCTAGTACATCACTTTTTAGTATTGTTTCGCTGTTCATTTTAGTAGGTTTTGATGTGAATGAAAATTTCAAAACCGGCGCCGTTTAAAATAAGATGCAACCTATCATCATTTCCATAACGCCAATAACAAATGCTGTAAGGCTTATTTATTGCAACATCATATATTTGCGCATGAAAATTTTGATGGTATGCCTGGGCAATATTTGCCGAAGCCCGTTAGCGGAAGGCATTATGTTACATAAAATAAAAGCTGCCAATTTAGACTGGCAGGTAGATAGTGCCGGCACTAACGGGTATCACGTAAACGAAGCCCCACACTATCTTTCGCAAAGAGTGGCAAAAAAACATGGCATTGATATCAGCAAACAATTATGCAGGCGTTTTGTAGCCGAAGATTTTGAAAGGTTCGATAAGGTGTATGCAATGGCCGCTGATATTATTGACGAAATAAAAAGCATAAGCGGCAATAAATACAATGGCGAAAAAGTTGACCTTTTAATGAACGAAGCATACCCCGGCGAAAACAGGGATATACCCGACCCATGGTATGGCCCGGAAGCTGGCTATAAAACCGTTTTTGATATGATTGACATTGCTTGCGATGCACTGATTAACAATACTTTAAAAGATAGTGATCGGCAATAACGTTATTATTACCCGGGCCAGAAAGCGATGGGCAACATCGTTGTGTCACTCTCTTGTACAAAAAAAGCTATGGGCATCTTTTATTAACTTCTATAGGTTGCAAGCGTGACCGGTATCGTTTTTAAAAATTGACGCTTAAACAAATAAAAATCAACCAAATATTAATGCTAGCTTTTGTCTAAATAATACGGTAGTAAGTTAAAGAAGATAATCAAATTAAGCCTCCTTAATAATAAAAAAATATTTTAAATTTTAACCCACTATGGCCAAACCATCCATTCCGCAGGGAACAAGAGATTTTACAGCAGACGTTGTGCGCAAACGAAATTTTATTTTCAACACCATACGTAACATTTTTGAAATTTATGGCTTTGAACCCCTGGAAACCCCCGCAATGGAAAACCTGGATACACTAATGGGCAAGTACGGCGAAGAAGGCGACAAGCTTATTTTTAAGATACTCAACAATGGCATTAACGACCCGAAAAATATAGAAAAATCAACCGCCGGCTTTCAAAAAGTATTAGCCGGAAAAAGCAGCAGCGACCTTACCGAAAGGGCGTTGAAATATGATTTGACAATCCCTTTTGCGAGGCATGTAGCTATGAACCATGGCAAGCTAACTTTTCCATACAGGCGCTACCAGATACAGCCCGTGTGGCGTGCAGACAGGCCACAAAAGGGGCGCTACCGAGAGTTTACCCAATGCGATGCAGATGTTGTCGGCAGTACTTCACTATTAAATGAAATAGAGTTTTGCAATATTTACCATGAGGTTTTTGTTAAATTAGGATTGTACGATTATGAATTAAAAATAAATAGCCGTAAAATTTTGACTGCCCTTGCAACCCTGTGTGGAGGCGCAGATAAGTTGACAGAAATTACCATTGCCATCGACAAACTGGATAAGATAGGGCTTGAAAAAGTAAAAGAAGAATTATTGGAAAGAGGGCTAGCCGAAACTCAAATAACCATCATTGAAAAATACTTATTAATAGCTGGTAGCAATGACGAAAAGCTTGCACAAATAACGGCTTTGGTTGGTAAGCTTGAAATGGGAAGACAAGGTATTGAGGAGCTGTCAAAAGTTTATAGTAAATCAAAAAACACCAATCTCCAAATTGACTTTACTTTAGCAAGGGGCTTAAATTATTATACCGGTATTATTTTTGAAGCAAAGGCCCCCCCAATAGTAAAAATGGGCAGCATAGGCGGCGGCGGCAGGTACGATGACCTAACCGGCCTATTTGATGTGCCAGGCATTGCCGGCGTAGGCATAAGCTTTGGGGTTGACCGTATTTATGATGTGATGGAAGAATTACAGCTTTTTACAACTGAAGTACAAACAGGCACAACAGCCATTTTTTTTAACATGGGCGAAACTGAGGCCCAGTTTGCCTTTGGCATTATGCAGCAGTTGCGGGGCAAAGGCATATCCTGCGAGCTTTTTTATGAACCAGTTAAAATTAATAAGCAATTTAGCTATGCAGAAAAAAAGAAGATTGCCTACGCTATTATTATCGGCAGCAAAGAAATAGAACAAAATTATTGCCTCGTAAAAAACCTTGCCACAGGCTTGCAGGAAGTGGTAGTATTTGAAAATTTATTTACTTACTTTAACAAATAAAACGGGTTACTAACCAGGAATTAAGCACTAATAAAAAAAACTAATTTATGCAACTACCCTTTCGTACGCTATTTGCAGCAGCAACAATAATTTTGTTTGCTTCCTGCACAAAATCAAATACCCAAGGCAAGCTTATCCCAAAAGACGCTTCTTTTGTATTACAGCTTAATGGCAAATCTTTAGCTGCAAAACTTAGCTGGGATGAGGTTAAGCAAAACCCACTTTTTAAAGATGCAAATATTGATAGTTCCATGCCTTCGGCTATGAAACAAGTATTAAACAATCCTGATAGTGCAGGCATAGATGCTACCGGAGACCTTGTTTTTTTTGTGATGAAAGACAGTACCGGCAGCTATGTTGCTTTTGAGGGAAGCATAAAAAATGCTGCCCAGTTTAAAGCTTTCAACAAACAGTTTATAGAGAACGGCACTGAAAGCGAGAAAGATGGTGTGGATTTTATAAGCAAAGCACCACTTTGCATCGGTTATTCAAAAGATAAATTTGTATATGTTTTTGATACGCCGCAAATGGGCCAGATGGATGCATTTTCTAAAAGGATGAAGCAGGATTCAATTGATATTCCGCCTTCAAAATCAAGAGATATTGGAGCTACCTGCAAAGCGATTTTTGCATTGGAAGAAAGTAACTCCTTAGCTAAGAACGAAAAGTTTACAACACTGATGAAAGAAAGCGGCGATATCCGTTTTTGGATGAATGCAGAACAATTAATGGCGGGCGTTATGGAAAACCCAATAATGTCAATGGTAGATATGGGCAAATTTTATAAAGGCAGCATTACCACTGCAGCCATAACTTTTGATAATGGCAAAATAAGCTTTGCCGCTAAAAGTTATATGGCCGATGACATGATAAAAAT
Organism: Ferruginibacter sp.; assembly: GCA_025351645.1. Lineage (GTDB taxonomy): Bacteria > Bacteroidota > Bacteroidia > Chitinophagales > Chitinophagaceae > Ferruginibacter. Next base: position 8,391 of record JANXVN010000216.1, on the reverse strand, counting down.
CTACAAAAAATATAGCGGCAGCAAAATAAGTGAAGATATGCTGAAACGCATACCAGGAAAAGATGTTGTAGGCTTACTGGCTATTAATTTTAACCCGGAAATAATAAGGGAAATATTAAAAACTATCGGGCTTGATGGCATGGCAAATGTACAGCTTACTAAAATTGGCTTTACGCTGGATGACCTTATCAAATCTAACAAAGGCGATTTGCTGATGGCTGTTAGCGACCTTACTATGAAGACCGATAGCGTGCACTATAACTTTTCTGATAAGGATGAAGTTTCGGTACAGCAAAAGCCCACGTTTAAATATGTGTTGGCAACTTCTGTTGGCGATAAAGATGCTTTCAATAAAGTAATGGCTGTAGCCAAAAAGTTTTTGCCGGCACAGACAAATGATAGTGTAAAAGTACCTTTTGCTTACGATAACAACGGCACTTACTTTACTGTAGCGGATAGTAAAGAAGATGCAACAAAATTTTTAACCGGCCCCAATACAAATTTTGATTTTATCAATAAAATAAACGGGCAGGCTTTTGGCGGCTACCTCAACATACAATTGATGATGAAAGCTTTTGAAGCACAAGCGGTAAAAGATAGTAGCAACAAAGTAGTGTTTGATGCCTCAGTAAAATTATGGGATAATATATTAATGAAAGGCGGTGATATTAATGGCGATAATGCACTTACGCAAAGTATTGAAATTAACCTGATGGATAAAAGCACCAATAGCCTTAAACAGCTTAACCAATACGCTATAAAATTAAGCGAAGTTTATAAAGCGCAAAGAGAAAAACAAAAAGCCAATACATTGGCTTATGAAGATGCAACCACAACTATAATTGATACTGTGGTAGCTGTAAAACCTACTTCTAAAAATAAAAGAAAATAATACACCATTATTAATTTACAGCCAACCCTCACGCAATGGGTTGGCTGATTTTTATACCATTATTTCTATGCAAATTTTATTGCAAAATGTACTGCCAACCTTTTTTGAAAAGGGCAAAGCTGGCGGCTCCCAATTATGGGGGCAACCGCTTTCATTTTCCAAAGGCGAAAACATACATATTATAGCTCCCAGTGGAAGTGGAAAAACATCTTTAATACATTTTTTGTATGGGCTGCGAAAAGATTATACCGGCAAGATATTGTACGATAATAATGACATACAAAATTTTGATGCCGAAAAATTTTCTACCTGGCGGCAACAGTATATAAGCATCATATTTCAAGACCTTCGTTTGTTTACAGAACAGACAGTATTGCAAAACCTGGAGATAAAAAGGCTCCTTTTCCCTTACCACAAAGAGAGCCGGATACAAGCCATGGCAAGGCGTTTGGGCATAGACAGCAAATTACATAAACTATGCAATACCTGTAGCTACGGCGAGCAGCAGCGCATTGCTATTATAAGGGCCTTGCAGCAGCCTTTTGATTTTTTATTGTTAGATGAGCCCTTTAGCCATCTTGATGAAAACAACCGGCAAATAGCCATGGATTTAATGCAAGAAGAAGCTGCAGAAAGAAAAGCATCCATCATTTTAGCCGACCTTAAAAAGATAGATTATTTTTCTGCAAGTAAGATGCTTTTTTTATAGGCATGAGTGATTATGAGTTTCAAACTTTAATATATTTAGATAGGTAAATCCATTAATTTTTGCAACTATTCAGTTTAAAAACAGATTCCAATTTTGTGTTGATTTTTTAATATTCCCATGAATATAAACCTTTGGGTTATGGGCTCAATTGCCAAACTCAATTTTATACTTGCTTTACTGAATATGCTCGTTGATTACAAAATAGAAATGTATTTTTTACCCTTTTATTATTTTAAAGGACTGTTATCTCCACGGCAATCAATTCCCTTTTTAAAGCCTTAATGAATTATAATATACTAACTTTTAACTGTGACCTCCTATTTGGATTATTGATTGTGGTGCCACTATTTGAACTTGTATATCTGGCTCACCTCAAAAAAACTTTACTAAACACATTTTATTGCCATGCATATACAAAACCTGCCATAAGCAATGGCATTTACAACACCTAAGGCTGCTTTTTCTTAAACGTTTACCCGTGGTAATAATTGATTGCATAAACGTATTTAAAAGCGCAGCGTGCTAAGTTGAATGCAGGCAGATGCCTATTTTAAAGAAATAATATATATATTTCATAGGCTTATAATATATTGCAGGCTATATTTATGTTATAAACTTAAGTTAAAATATGATTTTAAAGCCTTCAACATGGATAAATTATATAGACCAGGCTAAAGGAAATGCGTCTATCCCGGAAAAATTTATGCTGCAGGAAGTTAATAAGCTTATTAATTTACACGATACTACGTCTGCAATTTTAAGCCATACTGTCCCCATTACTTATTTACTTGATTACACAACCGGCAAGTACCTGATGGTATCAAAAAATTGTAAAACAGTAATGGGATTTACATCTGCCGATATAATTTGTGGTGGTATTGCTTTTTTTGCAGAAAGGTACCATCCTGAAAACCTTCGTTTGTTTAACGAAGAAGTGTTTGTAAATATGCAAAAGATACTTAACAGTATTCCAAAGCAGGAGCATAAAGACCATATTTTTAATTTTAACTACCGGATAAGGAATGGAAAAGGAGAATATGTAAACCTTTTGCAACGCAGTTCCTTTATAAAATCTGATGATAAGGGCAGTCCTTTAATTAGCCTTGGCGTGGTAACAAAGGTGGATCATTTTGTAAAAAACAACCCTGTTATACAAGTAGTAGAAAGAGTGGACCCTATAAACGGAACCATAGAAACAGTAATAAAGAATACTTATTTTTTACATGAAGAAAATAAAATATTTTCTAAAAGAGAAAGAGAAGTATTACTATATATTGCCGAAGGGTTCACCAGTAAACAAATTGCTGATAAACTATTTATAAGCGAGCATACTGTTATCAATCATAAGCGCAGCATGCACAGTAAATCAAATACACAAAATGCCGCAGCGCTTATGAGTTTCGCTTTTAAGCATAATATGTTTTAATGGATAGCATCATCTTAACAAAGTAATTGTACCAGTTCTTTTTTCGGCTATACCATCAATAGAATTAAAAGTAATTAAGTAGATAAATACCCCGGTGCCCTGCGGCTCTGCCTTGTACCTGCCATCCCAACCAATGGAACTATTGCTTGTTTCAAAAACCTGTATCCCCCATCTGCTCCATATTTGCATTTTATAATTTGATACCGGTGCTGGAAAAATGGGCTTAAATATTTCATTTAACCGATTTGCATTTGGGGTAAATGCATTTGGTATCCACACGGCAGAACAATTGTAATAAAAAACATTCAATGAGTCGTACCCAAGGCACCCATTGTTATCAGTAACAAGCAGTTTATAGGTACCCGGTTTTTTAATATCAATAAAACTAACCGTGCTGCCTGTGCTCCATAAATATTTACTGTAACCAACCATGTTGATACTAACAGTATTGCCCCTGCAAAGGCTGCTATCTGCCGGTAAAAAGTTTACTGGCAGCGTATCAATTGCAACAACATTCATTGTATCGGATGCTTTACACCCATATTGATTGGTAACTGTTACCGAATATTGACCTGTTGAAATTGCTGGAAAAATATTTTTTATGCTTTCATCCTGCCATAAATAAGTTGTAAAATTACCGGGAGTTAAAAACAAAGTAGTGCCAAAACAAATGCCCCTGTCTTTACCCAAATCGGGTTGCGAAAAACTAACTGTTAGGTTGGTAGTAATTATCGAATCGCAGTTTAAATAATTCAGTAAGCTGTCTGTGTAGGTTCCGGTTGTAGTTTGCAGGCTGCCTCCTGCCATGTATGCCTCTCCTTTACAGATGATTTTATTTATGGTAACATAACTCTTTTTATTGACGGTAAGCTTTAAAGTGCGGGTACTATCGCAGCCATTTACAGCTGTATAAATATCAACAAATATGCCTGTTGTAGTATGGCCTGCATAGCTGTCATCTTCACAAATTATGGCTGTTATGGTTGTACTTACTACCGGCTTTACCGTAAGCTGCAGCGTGCGGGTACTATCGCAACCCAGTGTAGTTTTGTAAACATCTGTGTAGGTACCAGAAGTGGTATGGCCCGCATAATTTTGCCCTTCGCAAATAGCTGTTGTTACTGTTGTAAATTTAACCGGGTTTACGGTAAGGTATAAAGTACGGGTACTATCGCAGCCATCACTTGCCGTAAAAATATCTACATAAGTACCTGCCAGTATATGCCCTGCATAATTTTGCCCCTGGCAAACGGCAGCAATGACGGTGGTATTAAAAACAGGGTTAACGGTAAGCTGTAAAGTGCGTATACTGTCGCAGCCATTTACCGCAGTATAGGTATCTATATAAGTACCCGATGTTGCATGCCCTGCATAATTTTGCCCATTACATATAGCAGCCACAATATTTGTATTGGCTACAGGCTTAACGGTAAGCAATAAAACCCTTGTACTATCACAGCCATTAATGGCAGTATAAACATCCGTATAGGTACCTGTTAATGTATGCCCGAAATAACTTTGCCCCTGGCAAATAGAAGCTGTAACGGAGGTAGCAAATACAGGCTTAACAACAAGGTTTAGTGTACGCGTACTATCACAGCCATTACTGGCAATGTAAATATCCACGTAGGTACCCGTGGCTATATGCCCGGCATAACTTTGGCCTGCGCATATAGCTGCATTTATTGTTGCAGCGCTGGTTGGCTTTACGGTTAAATGCAGTGTACGGATGCTATCGCAGCCATTAATAGTACTGGGTATAGTATCAATAAAAGTACCGGTGGCAGTATGCCCAAAATAGTTTTGCAATTGGCAGATGGTGGCAGCAACATCAGTTTGCACAGCCTGCGAGCTTTGTATATTGTTGGTATAATCCGATTCTATAAACGTTGTATTGGGGAACGTTACCGGCACGGCATTTCCATTATCATTGAGCACGGCATATATTTTTGTTATGCTTCTATAATCAACATCCAGTATTTGCGAAAAGCATAAATAACAATATCCGCCCGGCACGGCATAAGGTAAATAATAGGTGGATGGCAACTTATGCGCACCAGGCAATTTTGGGTCAGCATCATAAAAACTTATGGGTGTATTTGCGGGTATTTCTGCAAAGCCATAATCTGCCAGGCAAAACGTTATCCTTACTTTATTTGGCTGGTAGCAAAATAAAGTAACATTAAAAATAAAGCCATCTGCTGTGGGGTCTAACACAGCTATGTTATAAGCTTCTGTAGTATCTGAACAAGGGCCGTTTAGCGCAACAAGCCGTACAATATAATTGGCAGGTACCGGAAAAACATAGGTAAGGTTTGTGCTTGTGGCAATTACATGTTCTGCCATGCCGGCATCATTGCTTATAAGCCATTGGTAGCTTGTGGCACCGAAGGAATTGTTGGTAAAAATAATGCTGTCTGCAAGTATACCGATTTTTGAAGCGATTGTTTTTTTATTGGTATAAAATGCAGCGGTTACGCCGCAGGAAGTTAAAATATAATCTGTGTATGCAGCAAAACAACCAGGGGTATTAAAAGCTTTAAGGGTTACTTTATTTTTACCTGTGGCATTAAATTGATTAGAGAAATTTGTAGCGGTTGACATAACAACATCATCTACCAGCCATTGGTAACTGGCTGCGCCGATGGAGGCATTTGTAAAATTTATTGTATTGCCGGTGATGGAGTAAGCGATATCCCTTGTAAAGGCAGCCACAATATTTTCAGTGCATGGCGGTGTGCATTCATCTTGTAAAAGGCCGCTGCGCTGAGTGTTGATGGCTGCCACCATCCTGTCTGCCTGCCCTTGCGTAAATTCTATGCTGCAGGCGGCATTTCCATAATCCATAAAATTGGTTATCTGGTCTGGCACATCTGTATAAAAATTACCGTTTGAAAAATTGGAAAGCGTATCCGTATTGCAGGAGTTGGAGGGGTTGTTACAAGCCAGCGAAGGCTTTACAGAATTATCTGGCGGGGTATCGCAAACTTTATCTCCATCTGCCAGGCAATCATTGTTATTGCAACCACCTTCAAACGTATGGTACAGCCCGAGGTAATGCCCCATTTCGTGTGCCAATATTGTTCCGAAAGCAGTAATCACAATGCCATCTAAAGCGCCGGATGCTGGGGGCATAGTGGCATAGCCGCCAACGCCTAGCCGTGTCCATGTGCCACACGCAAAACTTGCATAGGCTTCGGCATCAATGCTGTTGATGATCCAGATATTTATGTAGCGGTTTGGATCCCACTGAATAAGGTTTTTTAAGTTGGCATCTGCATTATCTTTATTTAAATGGTTGGTTAAAAAAGAAGTTGTGCGTGTAATGCCTGTAGCGTTGCCACCATCAGGTTCCTTTTGTGCAAGGCAAAACCTTATCCTGGTATCTGCACCGGTGCTGGCAGCATATACGCCAGACTTGCTATACGCATCATTCAATAATTTTATGCCATCAATTACTTGCAGGTCGGTAATTAAAGTTGGGTTGGTATTTATTATATGTACCACCACGGGCAAAGTAATAATGGCACCGCTTGAACGATGAGGATAATTTCTTATCTTCAAATTCATCTTATCTTCCTTTGCCGTATATGCACGGCCCTTCCGTAAATTATTAAGCAGTACATCATTATAACAAATTTTTTCATCTGCCCTTGTAGCTAAGCCAAAATTATTTTTTATGTTGATTGGTTGCTGGGCATGAAGTATTAGCGGAACAAAATAAATAATTACTACGAGTATTACTTTAAATGGAAGTAAAGATCTGCACATATGAAATAGGCGGTATTGTTGTAATTTTAAAAATGAAACTATCCATTTTACAAAAAAATTCTTTTTAAATACTTCACTATACATTTTTTAAGATCGAGCTAACAATACTTAATGTTAGCAGTATTCCTCTTGTAAAGTAATATATTTTTTTCAGCAATTTCAGTACAACTTGGTAAGTTCTGGCAATATCTATTAAATTATACCTCACTTAAATTTTCTTTACAGGAGATAAAAGGGGGTTATCAATGGTATTGGATTGTAGTTTAAAATATTATTGCTTTACAAACAAAACTTGCGCGCTACCTATTTTACAGATGTAGGTACCTGCTGGTAATTTACTTATCCCAATAATTGTGTTATTGCCGGTCCTGAATGCCGATATCACTGTATGGCCCGCCATGTCTGTTATTTGTATTTTTTGCAAAAGGCTTGTTGTACTTACATTAAGCGTATTTGTTGCAGGGTTAGGATAAATACTTAAGTTTTTTCCAATACCTGTATTGGTTATTTGCCTAACCATACTATATTGATAATTACCATTTAAGTCTACTTGCTTTAGGCGGTAATAATTTATCCCTACTATTGGTTGCGCATCTATAAACAGGTATTGTTGTTGGAGGTTACTGGTTCCCTTCCCGGCCATGTAACCTATTTTTTTAAATTCAACCGCATCGGTACTTCTTTCAATATCATAGCCCTTATTATTTATTTCTGAAGAAGTAGCCCAATTTAAAATTGTTTGATTGTTATTTAACACTGCCGTAAAATTTGTTAGCGCTACTGGTAAAACACCATTGTATGTGGTGGCATAAAAGCCACTGAAACCAGTTACAGGAAAGGTTACCTGCCAGCGAGCATCATTATTGTTCCAGGATACTGTTGGCGCTATCCTAACTTTAGCAGCACCAGCACCGGTATAACCCGTATAATTTACTGGAGCTGTACCGACACCATGATACTGATCGATCAATAAATTATTTTTGTAGTTGGCTGCGTCCGTTGCATTAACAGGCAAAAGAGGCAAACCTGCAATGGCTGCGGCTATATTGTAAGCAGTAAACTCATCCTGAGAATAATATAATGTTACGGTTGCCGTGGAAGTGCTTGCATTATCTGCAGGCTCAATATCGTAGTGGCGCTGAACATAAGGGTGCCCTGCAAAAGACAGTACAGTAGGGTCAATGGTAACACTAGCGGTAATATTGCCACTTACTGGTGCATTGCCATTTGGTACAATGGTATTTATAATGGACATGCCGTCATTATAGGTTGTATTGCCGCTTATTGGCTGAGTGTTGGTAATGTTTGAGGTAGCAAGTACTAAGTTAAAAGAATCGTTGAGCACAATAAACCTACCGTAGGGAAGTTTGTCGTAACGTTGCGATATGGTATATATGCCATTTTGAAGTGTGGCTGCCTGGTTGGTTCCCCCAATCCAGGCACCATCACCAATACCATTGTTATTGTAAGCTATATGGCAACTGTTACGGTTAAAAACGGGCGTTTCGTTATTGTTATTCCAGCAAAGGGATATTTTTGAATTGTAAGGTTCGAACCCTTGTATTGTCCAGCATTTACCAACTACCGTATTGG
>JANXVN010000204.1 GCA_025351645.1 Ferruginibacter sp. | reverse complement strand
TTATATTCAATTACCGATTTATTACGGATTTCAATATAAACTGCCAGCCCAGCCGGCAGAAAAAATAACCCTTAATAACCCTACAGAAGTACCAACCTTGTTGTGGGATTTTATGCAGCGTTTTGAACTAGCTTCTGTGGCACCAAAACCAGTAAATGTTGCCCAAGGATTGTTCGGCTACAGTACTTATGATGCAGTGCAATTCTTTGATTCTATTAAATTAAAAGATGCAAAAAATCCGGTTATAGGCAAAGGCCCGCAGGAAGAAGGAGAGATTCCGTTAATGCGCTACAGGCTTTACCAGTACGTAATTGCCATCAATCATTTTAAAAACGAATTGTTTATTTGTGAGAATGCTATTGAGGGCGTTGTTAGCGAAACAGGCTTAATTGAAAGCCTTATAAAAAGCAAGGATGTGCCAGCATTTCCATTTAAAGGCAAGGGTGAAGAAAGCTCTAACCTAACAGATGCTGAATATATACAAATAGTTAAAAATGGCATTGCCAGTTGCCACCGCGGCGATGTTTTTCAGATTGTTTTAAGCAGGCGTTTTGAGCGTTCTTTTACTGGCGATGAATTTAATGTGTACCGTGCGCTGCGCAGCATCAACCCAAGCCCTTACTTATTTTATTTTGATTATGGCGATTATAAATTGTTTGGTTCCTCACCAGAAAGCCAGCTGGTAGTACAAAACGGAAAAGCCATCGTACACCCCATTGCAGGCACATTTAAACGGACAGGCAATGATGATATGGATAAGGCACTCGCAATAAAATTGGAGAACGACGAAAAAGAAAATGCCGAGCACGTAATGCTGGTAGACCTTGCAAGGAACGACCTAAGCCGCATGTGCAACGAAGTGGAAGTTACTCAATATAAAAAAGTAAATTATTACAGCCACGTTATACATTTAGTAAGCGAAGTAACCGGTAAGGTAGGCGAAGAAAAAAATCCTTTCAAGTTGCTGGCGGTCAGTTTTCCCGCAGGTACTTTAAGCGGTGCGCCTAAGTTTAAGGCCATGCAATTAATTGATGAAAACGAGCCAACGGTAAGAAGTTATTACGGCGGTGCAATTGGTAGCATTGGTTTTGACGGAAGCTGTAACCACGCTATAATGATACGCACTTTTTTAAGCAAAGATAATACGCTGATATGCCAGGCAGGCGCAGGCATAACAGTAGCCAGCAACCCAGAGAGCGAGCTGCAGGAAGTAAACAATAAACTAAACGCCCTAAAACAAGCCATCGAATTAGGCGCATTGATAAACGTACCCGAAATGGTAGTTGTATAAACCTTTTTAAAACTACAATATGGATACTGAAAAAAATACTGCTTCATCTTATTATACATCTTCTGCCATGCCTAAAATTCTTGTTTTTGATAACTATGATTCATTTACTTACAACCTCGTCCATTTGGTAGAAAAGATTACGCACCAAAAGGTAACGGTATTCCGCAACGACCAAATAGCCTTGGAAGATGTAAAAGCCTTCGACAAAATAATTCTATCGCCAGGGCCAGGCATACCAGAGGAAGCTGGCTTGTTACTGCCGTTGATAAAGGAATATGCTTCCACGAAATCCATACTGGGCGTATGCCTCGGGCACCAGGCAATTGGGCAGGCATTTGGCGGCACTTTAAAAAACCTTGATAAAGTATATCATGGTGTAGCCACCAACATCAGCATTACCAACGAAGAAGCGCCTCTTTTAAAAGGATTAGGCAAAGAACTGTTAGTAGGCCGTTACCACAGTTGGATTATAGCAAAAGAAGGTTTCCCCGAAGACTTAGAAATTACAGCAGTAGATGGCAACGGTTACATCATGGCATTGCAACATAAAAGTTTAGATGTGCAGGGCGTACAATTCCATCCCGAAAGCGTACTAACACCAGATGGTGAAAAGCTTATGCGAAATTGGTTGGCATTATAATAAGAAAAGTGCTTTCATAATTTTTTTTGCATCTTACAAAAACGAATTAAGCCTTAATTAAAAAAACTTTGCTCCTTCAAACCTTTGCGTCTTTGCGTAAAAAAATTTAGGCAAAAAAAATAAAGCTCAACTAATGAAAAAGATATTGCAATATTTATTTGAACATAAAACGCTCAGCGTAGAGCAAGCAAAAGAAGTGCTGGTCAATATTTCAAAAGGCTTATACAACGAAAGCGAGATAGCTTCTTTTGTAACCGTATATCTAATGCGTAGCATCACCATTGCTGAGCTGCAGGGCTTTAGGGATGCGTTATTAGAATTATGCGTACGGGTAGATTTTAAAGGGCAGGAAGTAATGGATATCGTAGGCACCGGCGGTGATGGAAAAAACACCTTCAATATTTCAACGCTTAGTTGTTTTATTGTGGCGGGCACTGGTAATAAAGTAGCCAAACACGGCAACTACGGCGCATCCAGTATCAGTGGCTCTTCCAATGTAATGGAGCAGTTGGGGTATAAATTTAAAAGTGATAACGATACACTGAACAGGGAACTGGACGAAGCAAACATTTGTTTTTTGCATGCGCCATTATTTCACCCGGCATTAAAAGCTGTAGGCCCAATCCGCAAAAATTTGGGCGTGCGTACTTTCTTTAACATGCTCGGCCCAATGGTAAACCCAGCCTTTCCCAAACATCAGTTAGTAGGCGTTTATAATTTAGAAATGGCCCGCATCTACAATTATTTATTGCAACAGGCCCACGCTAATTTTACCATCATCCACAGCCTTGATGGCTACGATGAAATTTCGTTGACTGGTGATACTAAAGTAATTACCAACAACGGCGAAAAAATAATGAGTGCAGAAATGTTAGGCAAGCGTACCGTACATGCGGCGGATATTTATGGCGGCGATACTTTAGAAGAAGCAGCAAACATATTTAAGGCCATATTAAAAGGAGAGGGCAGCTGGTCGCAAAACGCAGTAGTGCTGGCTAATGCAGCCATGGCACTGCAATGTACCGGCAAGTACAATAGTTATGAAGACTGCTACCAACTGGCAGTAGAAAGTTTGGAAAGTGGCAAAGCACTGGAAGTACTAAAAAAAATAGCTGCCTGATAAGATAATAAAATAGGCCATTCAGCCCAATTCAAAGCCGCCTATCACCTTTGAGAGAGATGGGGGCGAGGTAAAAACAAAAGCATGAACATCTTAGATAAAATAATAGCACATAAAGAAATTGAAGTAGCCAACGCTAAAGCCCTGGTATCAATCAATACTTTAAGGCAGAGCCATTTTTACAACAGAGAAACTTTTTCGTTAAGACATTTTTTGTTGGATGAAACTAAGACTGGCATTATAGCTGAGTTTAAGCGCAAGTCCCCATCTAAGGGAATTATAAACGATATTGCAGATGTAGTAAAAGTTACAACCGCTTATACTGCTCACGGCGCAAGTTGTTTATCTGTGCTAACAGACAACCATTTTTTTGGAGGAAATGCCAGCGACCTCATCAAAGCCAGGGTAAATAATATTCCTATCCTGCGTAAAGATTTTATCATTGATGAATACCAGATAGCCGAAGCAAAATCTATGGGTGCGGATGTTATTTTATTGATAGCAGCCTGCCTTACACCGGAAAGAGTGCAGGAACTTGCCATATTTGCCCAATCTTTGCAATTGGAAGTTTTGCTTGAAATACACAATGAGGAAGAATTGCAGCACATCTGCGCAGCAACAACAATAATAGGCGTAAATAACCGCGACTTAAAAACGTTTACCGTAGATATTAACCGGTCTATTGCGTTAAGCAAAAAAATTGGCAACGATAAAATTAAAATTGCCGAAAGTGGCATCCATGATATAGAAACAATCAGTACCTTCAAAAAAGCTGGCTTTAAAGGTTTTTTAATTGGAGAAAATTTTATGAAACAAGCTGACCCAACGATTGCTTTTGCCGAATTTGTTCAACAATTAAACAAGCAGGAGCGTTAAACATGAGAGTAAAAGTGTGCGGCATCACTCAGGAAGACCAGTTGATAAAATTACCAGAGACCGGAGCTACATTTGCCGGACTGATTTTTTATCCAAAATCGCCACGGTATGTGCTGCGCCAAATGACTACGAGCCATATAAAAAGGCAAAACAATATTAATAAAGTAGGCGTTTTTGTAAACGCGTCGGTAGAAGAAGTATTGCACATGGTAGATGAATGCAGGCTGCACATGGTTCAATTGCATGGCGACGAAACGCCCAGGTTTTGCGAAAAGATAGCCGACTATATTAGTGTGGTAAAGGCTTTTAGGGTAACAGAAACTGACCACATTGACTGGCGCATAAAAGATTATATGGAAGTATGCGACATGTTTATGTTCGACACAGAAGGGGTAGGATACGGGGGCACTGGCAAAAAATTCGATTGGCAAATGCTGCATGACGTAACCATTGGCAAACCCTATTTTTTAAGTGGCGGCATAGAACCAACCGATGCGGAAAAGCTAAAGGAATTTAGCCAGCGCCCAGAAGCCAAGGCTCTTTTCGCACTAGATGTAAATAGTAAATTCGAATTATTGCCCGGCGTAAAAGATATGCCGCTAATCAAAAAATTTATACAACAATTATAAAATAAAATCACACAATGAATATTAAGGTATGTGGCATTACACAGCTAAAACAACTGCAGCAATTAGATGGCTTGAATATTGATTTTGCAGGCTTAAATTTTTATAAGGAGTCACCCCGTTATGTGGTTGGTAAAATCTCTAAGGAAGAGTTGCAATCTACTGATTTTGATGTTAAAAAAGTAGGCATATTTGTAAATGCCGGCTACGATGAAATAATGCAGGCCGTAGAAGATTATGGGCTGGATGTGGTGCAGTTGCACGGCGATGAAACACCTGACTTATGCGAGGAATTACAGGAAGATACCGAGGTTATAAAAGTATTTGGCATTGATGCCAACACAAGCTCAATAGATGAGCTGGTAGCGGATTACGACGCCGTGTGCGATTATTATTTATTTGATACCGCAAAAAATGGCACATCAGGCGGCACCGGCACCCAGTTCGATTGGAAGCTGGTAAAAAAGAGCAAAATTGAAAAGCCCTTTTTCCTAAGCGGCGGCATTGGCATAGATGATGTGGCTAAAATAAAAGCCTTTAAGCACGTAGATTTTTTAGGCGTAGACATCAACAGCAAATTTGAAAAAGAGCCCGGTGTAAAAGACATGGCGTTGATATTACAGTTTAAGCAAGCAATGAAAAAGTAGAGGCGTTTTGTGTTTATAATTTAATGTTTATTGTTTTTCCAAATCGAAGGGCCATCCACTACAAAAAAACCATTAAGCATTGAAAGAATTCTTAATTATTAATTCAATGCCGTTAAGTTAAGGATCTATATGTTTGTCTTTACCTCACCCTAACCCTCTCCAAAGGAGAGGAAAGGGCTTAACTTAACGGCATTGATTATTAATTTTTAATTCTTAATTATTTTTTTTGTTGCCCCAGCCAATAAAGCAGCCATGTGGCACTGCGGTGGCGTCGCACGTTTGTAGTTCAGTTCTTCAGGCAACTTTTACCACGCGGTATGGGGCTTATCCTAAATCAAAAGTATAATGATTACTATCAGAGATGCCACTACAGAAGATGTGCCGGAATTATTAGCCATCTATAACGACATCATCATCAACACAACAGCGGTGTGGCACGAAGAGCCACATACGTTAGCCATGAGGCAACAATGGTTGGCAGATAAAGCCACAGATGGCTTCCCCGTATTTGCCGCGGAAGAGGAAAATAAAATTATTGGCTTCAGTACCATAGGCCCTTTTCGCCCATGGTTAGGGTATCGGTTTACAGTAGAAAACTCCGTGTATGTGGCATCATCAAGCAGGGGCAAAGGTGTGGCAAAATTATTACTGCCACCATTAATTGATGCTTCAAAAAAATTGGGCCTTCATGCAATAGTGGCCGGTATAGAAGCCAGCAACGAAGCAAGCGTAGGCTTGCACCAAAAATTTGGCTTTGTAGAAGTAGCACATTTTAAAGAAGTAGGCTTTAAGTTTGGGCGTTGGCTCGATTTAAAATTTTTAGAATTGATAGTGTAAAAGTAGAGATAAAATTTTGCAAGCTGGCCGGATTTGTATCACACAAATCTGGTAATAAAAAATAGAATAATGACAACAATAGAAAATGTATTTTCAGTAGACCAACATGGTTACTACGGAGATTTTGGCGGCGCATTTATACCGGAAATGCTATATCCCAATGTGAAAGTTTTACAGGAACAGTACCTTAAAATAATGTACGACCCTGCATTTCAAAAAGCACTGCAACAGTTGCTTACAGATTATGTAGGCAGGCCAACCCCACTATTTCTAGCAGAAAGGCTAAGCGAAAAACATGGCGTAACAATCTATTTAAAAAGAGAAGATTTATGCCATACCGGAGCACATAAAATAAACAACACCGTAGGGCAAATTTTACTGGCAGAACGCCTCGGCAAAAAAAGGATCATTGCAGAAACCGGTGCCGGCCAGCATGGTGTGGCCACAGCAACTGTATGTGCATTAAAAGGGCTGGAGTGCATTGTGTACATGGGCGAAAAAGATATAGAACGCCAGGCACCAAACGTTGCACGCATGCAAATGCTCGGCGCAACAGTAATACCCGCAACAAGTGGCAGCAAAACCCTTAAAGATGCCACCAACGAGGCTATCAGGGATTGGATAAACAATCCGGTTGACACGCATTATATTATAGGCAGCGTTGTAGGCCCGCATCCATACCCGGATATGGTAGCACGTTTCCAAAGCATCATCAGCCAGGAAATTAAAAAACAATTGCTTCAAAAAACCGGCAGCGAATTACCCACGCATGTAATTGCCTGCGTAGGCGGCGGCAGCAATGCAGCAGGGGCTTTCTATCATTTTTTAGATGACCTTTCTGTACAATTGATAGCCGTAGAAGCAGCAGGCTGCGGCATAAATAGCGGTATGAGCGCAGCAACAACACAACTAGGCAAGCCAGGGATCTTACACGGAAGCAAAAGTATATTGATGCAAACAGATGATGGCCAGGTTGTAGAGCCACACAGTATATCAGCAGGATTGGATTACCCCGGCATTGGCCCATTGCATGCGCACCTGTTTAAAACCGGAAGGGCAACATTTATGAGTGCCACAGATGATGAAGCATTGCAGGCAGCCTTTGAAATAAGCAAGACAGAAGGCATCATCCCAGCACTGGAAACCGCTCATGCCTTCCACGTGTTAAATAACATGGCCTTCAAAAAAGATGACGTAGTAGTAATTTGCCTAAGCGGCCGTGGCGACAAAGACCTTTCGACTTACATGAAGTATCTTGGTTAAATAAATTTTAAAAGGTGGCGCATGTATAATTATCCTAAGCCTAAGCTTGGGCCAAACATTGCTTAAACAAAGCGTCTTAAAATTAGTAAGCTCAACCTTGCTCCTTTGCGAGAAAAAGAATTGTAAGAAATAAAACCGTGAACAAAAACATCATGAACAGGATTGACAAATTATTCGCTGAAAAAAAACAAAACGTGCTAAACGTCTATTGCACCGCAGGCTACCCAAATTTGGAAAGTACTGTAGAAGTATTAGCAGCACTACAAGCCAACGGAGCAAACATTATAGAACTTGGCATGCCCTACAGCGACCCTTTAGCAGATGGCCCTGTAATACAACAAAGCAATATGGTAGCCCTGCACAATGGCATGAGTATCCCTTTATTATTTGAACAATTAAAAGAAGCAAGGGCAACCATAAGCCTGCCGATAATTTTAATGGGCTACATGAACCCAATATTACAATATGGGCTGGAAAATTTTTGCGCCACTGCAGCAGCTGTAGGAATTGATGGCATTATTTTACCCGACTTGCCGATGTACGAATTTGAAACTGCTTACAAGCAATTATTTGAAAAGCACAACCTTAAATTTATTTTTTTAGTAACCCCCGAAACAAGTGAAGAAAGAGTAAGAAAAATTGATAGTTTATGCAGCGGGTTTTTATACGCTGTATCTTCCTCTTCCACAACGGGCAACAATAAAGCCATCACAAATCAATCAGCTTATTTTAAAAAACTACAGGCCATGAACCTTGCAAACCCAATACTGGTTGGGTTCGGCATTAAGGATAAGCCCACATTCCAATCTGCCTGCCAATACACCAATGGCGCAATAATCGGCAGTGCTTACATCAAAGCCCTAGAAAATAGTACTGACATAAACGCAAGCACTAAAGAATTCTTAAATACAGTCTTAGCGTGATGCGTTTGCATAAAACTTGGTAAATTGCAAATTCAATCTTTAATTATGAAGCAATTTTTTCTTATAGCCTTATCGTTGCCTTTGTTAGTTGCAGCGCAAAATAAAGTAAAGACTAAGCCGGCTACCACTACAAAAAAAACTACTGTCCAACAAACAAAGCCTGTTGATGGATTTTTAATCAATGGAGATATTACCGGCTTCGCCGATGGTACCAGCATAGCATTGTTAAATGGCCAAACGGGTGCACCAGAATCAGAGTCAACCATCCACAAAAACAAGTTTACTTTTAAAGGAAAAGTAGCCTCGCCAGATTTTAAGATCATCCTCATCAACAAACAACCGCCATACATTACCTTGTTTTTAGATAATAGCGCCGTAAACATAACCGGCGCAAAAGAAACGATTGAAAGCGTTGCTGTAACCGGTTCATCTTCCAACACAGATTATGTGGAATTCAATAGATATATCCAGCCATACCAGGCGCTTTTTGCCGAAAATGCAGCCGCAGATTCTACCGCGGCATTATCAGCTTTGCAGGCGATAGATAATTTTATACAACAACATCCAGCTTCTTACATTACGCCATTAGCCATCATCCGCTCTAACCAATTGGTAGAAGATGCCGGCAAGATGGAAGCCCGTTACAGCAAATTAAACAATCTTGTCAGGGCCACGCCAATGGGTACATACCTGGAGCAACAGATTGCCGAAGCAAAGAAAAATGCGGTGGGCACCCTGTTGCCAGATTTTACACAACCCGATACCACAGGCACTCTTGTAAGCTTATCATCTTTACGCGGCAAATATGTGCTGATAGATTTTTGGGCAAGCTGGTGCCGCCCATGCAGGCAAGAAAATCCAAATGTGGTAGCCAATTATAATAAATTTAAAGATAAAAATTTCACCGTGCTGGGCGTATCCTTAGATAAAGCGAAGCCAGCCTGGGTAGATGCAATTAAAATGGACGGCCTATCCTGGGCGCATGTAAGCGACTTAAAAGGATGGAACAATTCCGTTGCCCAGCAGTTCGGCATCTTCAGCATACCACAAAACTTTTTAATTGGCCCCGATGGAAAAATTGTAGCTAAAAACTTACGTGGCCCGGCATTAGAAAAAAAACTGAATAGCTTGTTGAAGTAAATAGACAACAGAGCCATTTCAAGCGTAAAAGCTTAAGCATAAATTAGGTAAGGCTTCCATATTTGGAGGCTTTTTTGTGGTGGTATTTTTTCTGGTGCGTACTCCCAATGCCGCTGCGGCAAAGGAGCCGGGCTATACCCGTCCGAACCGGTTCATCCGGGCGGGCACTGCAATCTTTTTTTGCGGCGGCCGACAAAAAAAGGATTTCCGTTGCTATCCCTTACGCCTCGCCTCGTAATAGTATTGGCTGTTATAAAAAGTAAAATGGTTGAAGTGCTTTTCAGCAGGCTTTTATTCGGATTTAAAGTGCAGGGCTCCAGCCCTCTTGCTCGCCGTTACTATTCTTCGTATTGCAAAAGCGCTAATTGGTGAGTATAATCCAAATGAACGCCTAGTAACAATTGGCAACAGGGCCGAAGCCGGCAGAAGCCCTGCGTCAGTTTTGAAATGCAATTACTTATCACAGCCGTATAACCAGGTTACTTTTAAAAAAATGAATGCGAAAAAAATTTATGGCATTTTATTAAGGACTGTGAACAAATGCAATTAAAATTATTGCTTCCGGTGCAGGGTTTCAATCCTATTGATTCATGTTATTTGACTGAGCATTTCATACCCTTCCATTAAATAACTTTAGTAAAGGCTGGCACTAAAAAAAGTGCTGAGGCAAAGGCTACGCCTTTAGAGGCATTTTGTTTTATATAAAGCTTTACCAACAACAGCATAAAAAAGTAAAGGCTAACTTAAATGTGTAGCCTGCATTTTATTTAAACACTGTTTATCAATAAAAAAAAGAGGTAAACCAATTGGCTACCTCTTTTTTATTGATCAATTTTATAAACTTTTTATCTTAATAACTGGGCTAATGCGTCATTCCCTTGCATCATTGCCTGGTCGTAAGCGGTTTTGCCGTTGTTGTCTTTAATAGTTTTATCTGCGCCAGCTTTTAACAGTAATTGTACAATTTCAACATGCCCAAAAGTGGCTGCAAATATCAATGCAGAAGCATGGTTAAAATTTAAGGTATTAATCAATACATTATTACTTATCAGCAATTTTACCAGTTCAACATTGCCATTAAAACACACACCCATTAAAGCGGTATTGCCAGATCGGTCTTGCGCATTAATAGCTGCACCCATTTCAATCAGCAATTTAGATGCCTCAACCTGTCCGTTGTAGGTGGCTATAATAAATGGAGTAAAACCATTGCTTTTTTTAAAATTCAATAACGAAGTATCTACCTGCAGCAAAGTTTTAAGTTCAGCAGTATTGCCGTTTCGGCACAAGTCAAAAACATCTTTTGTTTGTGCTGCAACTTTATTTTGCAAAGCCAGCAAACTCATTAACAAGACTACAATCAAATACTTTTTCATAGAATATTTTTAAAAATTATTTTTTCATAAAATCAGCCTGTGTAAAACCCAATGCAGCGGCAAGGCGCATACCATAATCCCTGTCGGCCATATAGAAAAAAATGATCATTTTTTTCTGTACATCTTTATTGGTTACCTGCCCGAGGTCTCCTGCTAAATTAGAAATTAGATGGCTCTGCATCTCTGTGCTGTAAGAGCGATATAATTCACCGGCCTGTGCAAAATCGCTGGTTTTTTCTATTTTTTTCTGGGCTATTGCAACATTACTATAAGCAGTTTGAGCTACTTTAAAAGTACTGTCATCATTCGGAGTATTTGGCTCAACACTGGGCTGATAATTTATATCGGAAGTATTTACTGCATCATCAGCGGCGCCATTTTGATTGTGGTTATTAGCAGGGCTGTTTTTAGGAGAATTAACAGGTATTTTTTGAAAATTAGCACCTAAACGGTAGCGCTGGGTATCAAAATAACTAAACAAACGGCCTTGTAATAATCTATCTTCAGAAGGCTCCACACCCGGAACTAGGTCTGCAGGAGAAAAAGCTAATTCTTCCACTTCTTCAAAAAAGTTTTTTGGGTTTCTGTCTAAGGTAAACGTACCCAATTTTACTAACGGAATTTTAGATTCAGGCCAATTTTTGGTAGCATCTAATGGCGAAAAATCAAACGAATTAAGGTCTGCTTCTTTAATCATTTGTACATACAAGCCCCATTTAGGGTTATCGCCTTTTGCAATAGCATTATATAGGTCAGTAGTTGCATGTTGAAAATCTTTGCCTTGTATAACTTCAGCTTCTTTAGGAGTTAAGCCTTTTACGCCCTGCAAAGTTTTCCATGCATATTTAACATAGGTAACTTCGCCTTTTGCATTTACCCATTTAAAACCATGTACACTACTACCATCAATATTGCGAAAAGTTGCCGGGATACCTATATCAGAATATAAATAAGTAAACATATTGGTAGCTTCCGGAATATGCGAAAAGAAATCGAATATTCTGTTTTGATCTTGCTTATTGGTAACTGGAGAAGGTTTTAGTGAATGAACCATATCAGGGAATTTCATTGCGTCGCGAATAAAAAATACTGGTAAATCGTTACCAACAATATCGTAGTTACCCTCTTCTGTATAAAATTTTAAAGCAAATCCACGTGGGTCACGCAAGGTTTCAGGAGAGCCTGCACTATGTATTACGGTTGAAAAACGA
Organism: Ferruginibacter sp.; assembly: GCA_025351645.1. GTDB lineage: Bacteria > Bacteroidota > Bacteroidia > Chitinophagales > Chitinophagaceae > Ferruginibacter. Next base: position 5,412 of record JANXVN010000204.1, on the reverse strand, counting down.
ACAGCCATTGGCGTTACTTTTCCTTTTGCAGAAAATAATTTCGCTTTGGTAAAAGCAGACAGGTCCGCTTCGGCAACAAACTCGCCAAAAGCACCTGCACCACGAGCGTGCACAACTCTTTCAGGGATCCTTTCTCTGTCGAACGACGCTAATTTTTCAACCAAATGAATATCCTGTAATAAAACAGGGCCATTTACACCAGCCGTTTGAGAATTTTGGTTATCACCCACCGGAGCACCAGAATTAGTTTTTAAAAGATTGCTTTGCGCATGCACAGAAGCAACTGCCATCAGCATTAATAATGCTACCTTGAATTTTTTCATGTTTTTTGAACTTTTGTTTAAGTAAGTAATTAAATAATCAATTATTTAATTGAACGCAAAGTAATTTCTATTTAAAATATAAATCAAATTGATATTAGCTATACTGATATAGGAATAGGCTATAAGTATGATTTAGAATATCGATACTTTTAAAAAGGTTTTAGACTACTTTTACTTTTACTAGTACGAAGCTTTAAACCATCTATTTTATTTTGGAAAATAAAATAATAAATAATGGTTTCGCTCTCATTAAGTTAAGGAGCATTGTTTTTTAACTCACCAAAAACCCTCTCCAAGGGCTACCGTTAGGACACATCTTTTTAAAGAATCTTACTAAAGGAATTGAGATCATAGAAATATACCATTTTGCCGGAGGCCATTAGGCAATTGCCGTAATTTTTTTAAAATTTGCCGGTAAGGCGGAAAGGTATTTAATAAAAATAATTTTTTACATCAATTACCGTCTTGCCGCCTTACAGGCATATGGTAGTCTGAAGAAAGCCTTGAAAGCCCCCTATGTATGACAGTACGCCTCTAAATAGTGGTAATTGCTACACGGCATTTGCAAATTGTTATTTTAATGGTACGTACAAGTAGCATGTAGGGCGCCAAACAACCGACAATTTAAAATTTGCCCGTTCCCCTCTTCTCTGGCAATTTATTAATTAAAGAAATTCGAATACGTTAAAAACCCACCTTTACTGGGCAGGAAGGCTGGGGGAAGGAGGGCTTGCATTAAATGTGCAATTTTAATAAACATAATCATGTGTAGACGTGATGCATCGTTTATACAATTGCACGGTATTCTCTAAACCTAAATAAAGCGCATCGGTTATTAACGCATGGCCTATAGAAACTTCTAAAAGCCCGGGTATGTTTTGTGCAAAATATTGCAGGTTGTGCAAGTCAAGGTCGTGTCCGGCGTTAATGCCTAACCCTAGTTCGTTTGCTTTTATAGCTGCTGCCACATAGTCTACAATGGCGGCTTCCTTATTGCCTGCAGCGTATTCTTTAGCAAAGTTTTCTGTGTATAGCTCAATCCTGTCGGTGCCAGTAGCTGCTGCACTTTCTACCATTTCAATTATAGGGTCAACAAAAATAGATGTGCGAATGCCAGCATTTTTAAAAAGGCTTACCATGCTTATCAAAAAATCTTTGTTCTTAATGGTATCCCAGCCATGGTTACTGGTAATTTGCCCAAGCTCGTCTGGTACCAATGTTACCTGAGCCGGCTTGTTGGCTAGTACTAATTCTACAAACTTTTGTTCCCTGCAATTGCCTTCTATATTAAGTTCAGTATGTAACACTTTTTTTAAATCATAAACATCCGTATAACGGATATGCCTTTCATCGGGCCTTGGGTGTATAGTAATGCCTTGTGCGCCAAAACGCTCAATGTCCAGGGCAGTTTTTATAAGGTTTGGGTTGTTGCCGCCACGGCTATTGCGCAGGGTGGCTATTTTATTAATGTTTACTGAAAGTGTTGCCATAATTATATGTTGTAAGTCTTACAAAGTTAAGCGGTTTAAAAGTGCAGCAAAGCGTATCATCAAATTGAGGTTTATGTCAACATTTCAATTTGTTTTAACACCCTAATGTTACGGTTTAGTATTAACTGCTTGTTGAATATATATTTTATCCCTGCAGGATAAACCATAAATAGCAATAAATGGCGGATAATGCCACGAAAATTTGAAATACCCCCGCAAATTGGCTTGGTTAATTATAGTAGGTTTGCACCTTAATTAAACTACATTAAAATATAACAGCTTATGGATTGGGCCCTACTAATTATTGCCGGCTTTTTTGAAGTAGCGTTTACTACCTGCCTGGGCAAAGCAAAAATTACAATGGGCATACCATCTGCGTTGTGGCTGGCAGGTTTTTTTGTTAGCCTTTCTACCAGCATGTATTTGTTGTACAGGGCAACGCTCACCATACCCATGGGTACGGCTTACGCTGTGTGGACGGGAATTGGAGCCGTAGGTACTGTAATTATAGCAATCATTTTTTTTAAAGAACCCGCAGATTTTTGGCGGTTATTTTTTATTGCCACGCTGATAATTTCTATAGCAGGACTAAAGTTTGTTACACATTAATAGTACTATTCTTTAATTTAAATAACTGCAAATATTATTAAATTTTAACTTACAAAGGCATAGTTTATGTACCTTTCATCCTAAAAAAATTATGAAAGCATATATTAGTGTAGTAACAACATTTTTTTTTACAGCAATCTTTTTTGGCAGCATACAAATTTCTGCTGCGCAGGATAAAAAACCCACCAAGGAAATTATCACTCAAAATTTAATTGCTAACCAGCAATACGTTTTTTATGCCCAATATGCAATGCCTATGAGTGGCCGCCAAAGATATCTAACCAGTGAATATACCCTTACCGTTTTAAAAGATACCATCCAATGCGACCTGCCTTATTTTGGCAGGGCTTACTCTGCACCGATGAATCCTTCTGATGCGGGTATTAAGTTTACATCTACCAAATTCGATTATACCATCGACTCAACAAAAAAGGGAAATTGGAAGGTGGCTATCAAACCAAAAGATGCACAAGCAGTACAAGTAATGAACCTTACCATATTCAGCAACGGCACCGCATCGCTTAATGTAAATAGTACTAACCGGCAAGCCATTTCTTTTAATGGATATATAGCAGAGAAAAAGCTAAAAAATAAATAGGTAATAAGCGAACAACTGAAATTATACAATTTTAGGGGTTTAAACACTTGCCGTCACAAGCCTGTATGCATAACATTAATGCTGTTTTGCACAATAATTTAAACGCCAAATTTGTATAATTTTAAATCCTAATCCAATATCTTCGTCTAAACAAATAAAATAATAATATGAAATGTAATTACGTAATTGTATTGGGTACTGCATGTGCCCTGTTGCTTGGAAGTTGTGTAAGTAAAAAAGCAATGAAAGCTGAACAAGCGAAAAATACCACACTGCAGTCTGAATATACCAAACTACAAGATGACTTAAAGAACTGTAATACGTTAGTAGCCTCTGACGCACAAAGCAAAGCGCTTTTAGAAAACGACATAGCCAACCTTAAAAAACAACTTGATTTTTTAAAGGAAAACAATTCATCAGCTTTAAAACAATTAGAAAACTTATCGGTAATAAGTGGCTCGCAGGCAGAAAGCATTAAGAAATCTTTGGATAATATTGGTGCAAAAGATGCCTATATCCAGGATTTGCAAATTGCTATGAACCGTAAGGATAGCCTTAATCTTGCGTTGGTAACTAATTTAAAGGGAGCTATCGGTAATTTGGACGATAAAGACATTAATATTAAAGTTGACAAAGGGGTGGTATACATCGACATTAGCGACAAGCTTTTATTTAAAAGCGGCAGTTTTGATGTAAGCGACAAAGCCAGCACTGTATTAGGAAAAGTTGCCATGGTACTGAAAAACCAGCCTGATATTGAATTTATGGTAGAAGGACATACAGATAATGTTGCCATGAAAGGCAGCAACGGCCTGATTGATAATTGGGACCTGAGCGTAAAAAGAGCAACTGCTGTAGTACGTATTTTACAAAACCAATATGGACTTAACCCAGCACACATAACTGCTGCTGGCCGTAGCGAATTTGTTCCTGTTGCTGATAATGCATCTGCGGAAGGAAGGGCTGCTAACCGCAGGACAAGGATTGTTATCCTGCCTCAGCTAGATCAATTTTTTAAATTGCTTGAACCCAAAAAATAGGATTGCACAATATTTTAAAGGCCACCTTTTAGGGTGGTTTTTTTATGCCCAGGCTTTTTAGATGTCTCCTCCCTGCCTTAAGAAAGTTTATTGAGGGAAGAGTTATTATAAAGGCATTTGCTGCTAGCTCACCAATTAAAGGAGCCTGTGTGTATTCAAAAAAATGATATTACCTCACTTGCTTTACCCGGATTTTCGTTTGAATAAATAGTTGGACTATCAAGTTATTTTTATAAAAAAAAAGTGGCCAGGTGTCTATTTTTTGGAAAGAAAATTATCAATAAAATATAGGAAAAAACATTCCTTAAAAAAAATTGAATGTATTAAAAAATAAATAATATTTTAAAAATTAATAAATTTTTCAGAAATAGGAGTTTGTCAAGATATAAGTTTTTTATTACTATTATTTAAGTCGCAATTTTTATTTGCATAACTGTAAATTTTCTACTGAATTATTTATACGCTAAAAAAAAGGTGGTTATTTTTTTGTCATAAAAAAAAGAAACTTAAGTTATTTCATTGGTATTGAAGTTAGTTAAAAATGCATTTTGATAAACGTTAAGAATAGGGGTTTGGAGGTTGTAAATTAAAGGCAATAAGGGCAATTCAAATATGGACTTCTATTGTATCTAATTTTTTATAATTTAATTGAACTTGTAAAATAATGAAAGTTATTTAATTTTATATTATATGCTAATATTTTAATAAGTGATTTTATTTGTATTATTTCGGGATATGTGTACAGCTACTGACTTTAAAAATACATTGTCAAGTGCAAAAAAAAGAGTAGTATAAAATTAAGTGTTTAAAAATTTTATGATTTACAAGTTTTATAATGCTGCAATTTTTTTATTTTCAATCGACATCAATACAAAGCTGCTAACTTATTTAGTATGCCTTACTACGGAAAATTTAAATTTCAAGTACTTTTGTCATATTGGCTGCTTTTGAAAGATGAATGATAATTCAGCAAAAAATTCATCATTTGTAATTAACATATTTTTATATTATTTCACTTTCAGTAATAGTTGATTATCAGTTGATAGAGAGGTCTATACTTATTTTAATTACCGATATTTTTAAAGTTTATTCGCAGTGTTTTGTTACAGATTCTACCTAAAAACGTTAACAATGAAGATTATAAATTTTCTTTGTAATTAATTTTAATAACTCTATGATTTATAGTTAATTATAATTTATATCAAAAATTTTATTTTGCATAACTGACAAGCTGTCGGCGGCATAAAAATTTATTTAATTGCTTTTGTTATTATATTAAATTGTTTAAAATTATAATGCAACTCGACCCGCATAAAGTTATATTTCGGATTAAATTATTAATCCAATTATAT
>JANXVN010000165.1 GCA_025351645.1 Ferruginibacter sp. | reverse complement strand
TATATTTTTAAAGAGCTTGAATAGTAAGCACGAGGCGTTCCGATGGAACGCTTATCATAAATTGATTATTTTTCTACCCACGAAATGTTCCTACGGAACATGAATATCCAGGCGTTATAATTAGATATTATTTATACTTTCAGAAAAACGTGACCGATTTTTCCATTTCAATAAATACATTGTTACTAATACCAGTAATCTCAGACAAGCAATTTTTAAAAATGCTGTTTTTTAATTGTCCGCTACAGCAATTTATCATCTTACTAAATAAAAAATTGCTAAGTAGATATTAAACGGGCAAAACCACAAAACCAAATATTTTAGCAATCCACTTTAAAATAGTTAATTTGTAAAAAATAATCAATATGCCTACTAATATAAAATGCCCCAATTGCGGAACCGAGTTTGATGTAGAAAATGTATTGGCCATAGAAATTGAACAAAAGTACCAGCAGCAGTATAAAGACAAACTCAACCAATCCCTTGATAAAATAGAAATAGAAAAGAAAAAGCTGGAAGCAGACCAATCATCTTTTGAAGAAAAAAAGAAAAAGGAGAATGAAATTTTTGCCCAAAAGCTGCAGCAGGAAAAGCTACGCCTGGAAACAGAAATACAAGAGCAGGTAAGAAAAAGCGTATCGGCAGATTATGAAAATAAACTGCGCATGCTGCAAACCACCAATACAGATAATGAAGAAAAATTAAAAGAAGCACGCAGGAAAGAACTTGACTTTTTACAGAAAGAGCAAGCATTAAATAATAAAGAAGCCGAGCTGGAAATAACTTTGCAAAAAAAATTGCAGGCGGAACGAGCCACACTTTCTGAACAGATACGCAGCCAGGAAAATGAAAAGAATTTGCTGAAAGAATCATCTTACCAACTAAAATTGAAGGAGCTGGAAATGCAGCTAAACGAACAAAAAAAACTGGCAGACGAAATGAAACGCAAGGCAGAACAAAGCTCGATGCAGCGTCAGGGCGAGGTACAGGAGCTGTTGCTGGAAGCCATCTTAAAAGAAAATTTTCCGTTTGACGTTATTGAAGAAGTGGGCAAAGGCGTGGAAGGCGCAGATTGCATACAAGTAGTACGGAATAATAGCGGCACCGTTTGTGGCAAAATTATTTACGAGAGCAAGCGTACCAAAACCTGGGGCAATAACTGGGTAGATAAATTAAAGGCCGATATGCGCAGCCGCGGTGCCGATGTTGCAATTTTGGTTACACAGGCTTTTCCTAAAGACATGGAGCGGTTTGGAGAAAAAGATGGTATTTGGATATGCAATTTTAGTGAGGTTAACAGCGTTGCGCATTTATTACGCAATGGCATTATAAAAGTGTACGATATTACCCGGAATGAAGAAAACAAAGGCGATAAAATGCAGTTGCTATACAATTATTTAACCGGTAATGAGTTTAAGGGGCAGGTAGAAGCAATTGTGGAAGGCTTTATGGCCATGAAGCAAAGCATAATGAAGGAACGCATACAAATGGAGAAGATGTGGAAGGAAAGGGAAAAGCAACTGGAAAAAGTATTGATAAGCACCAGTGGCATGTATGGTTCTGTTAAAGGCATTGCGGGTGCATCCGTTGGCAGCATCCCATTGCTGGATGGTGGGGAGGAAGAAGAAAATTTACTGGAAAATTAAAAAATATGCCGCAAAGCGAGGATAGTACAGAAGTTTCGTTTACAATACCTTATCAAAAGGATAGTGCTTCTGCCACTGAATTCCGTACGGTGCATGTTGTTTTTCCAAAATCCCGCCAACCCTCCAATACGGAGGTTGTTGTACGGCCATTATTTTTTATACTGCCTGCAATACTGGTTGTTTTATTACTGTATAAAATTAGGGATGGCAGCAGCACGCAAAAAGCTTTCGACATTATAGAGAGGATAACGACAAGGATAACTGATAATAGAAAATCAAAAAAAATCAGCTATTAATGCCGCAGGATACAACAATTTATTGGGATGGAAAGGGGCAGGCTCCACCCATAATTGATAGTTTGCCGTTGTACCAGCGCCAGCTTGTACTACAGGCTGTAGATCAAAAAAGCTGGGAAAGTTATACGCAGCACACCTTTGTATATTTATTTTTATGCCTGGGCTTTATCTTTTTTAGCATTCTGGCATTGTATAGCAATAAAGTAACAAAGCGCAGGGAAAGAGAAAGCCAATCTGCCATTGACCATGATTTAAATCTTTTTAACGAAGGGGCTACCAGCACCCAGGTATTAACTTACGCAGGCAATACACTTAATTTTACTGCCAACATATTGATAGCTATTTTATTAAAGCACCTGCCCTATTTTACTGCTTTAAACCCCTTTGACAGGGACAGATTTATACACCGCCTGCAAAACTTTATTGCCCATAAAACTTTTGTTATCCACGATGAAAGCGGCTTTAAAGAAATGCCGGTATTGATTAGCGCTACAGCTATCCAGCTTACTTTCGGGTTAGAGAAATACCTGTTGCCAAACTTTAATGTAATACATATTTTTCCGGAAGAATTTATTGGCGTGCACCCCACCATACGCATTCTGGAAGGCAATGTTAGCGGTAATACCATCAACTTGTCTTGGAAGCATTTTTTGCAGGGCTTCCAATTTCCTGGCGATGGGCTGCATGTTGGGCTGCACGAAATGGCGCACGCTTATTACTTTCAATATTTTGAAACAAATGAGCAGGTTGATACAAATTTTGTGGCAGCTTTTCCTGCATTTAATAATTACGGCAATAAAGTATTTGAGCAGGAAGGCAAGGATGGATTTATTTTATATTCGGGCTATGCGCTAAGTAATTTTCAGGAGTTTTGGGCAGAAAGCGTGGAGCTATTTTTTGAGAAGCCCGCTGCTGTGAAAATACAATACCCTGAATTGTATTTAACGATGTGTAAATTGTTGAACCAAGACCCAATGTTAGTGTAATTGATTTGCGGTGATGCTATAATTAACATGCTTATGCGCATAAAGATAAATAATGCGTATCTTTAAAATATGAAAGCGAGATTAAACATTACAATTGATGAGAATTTACTTTCTCACATGAAAACGTATGCTACAAAGCAGCAGACAAGTATTTCTGAATTGGTAGAAGATTATTTTAAACGGGTTACCAAACCAACCAAGCGAAAAAGTATTATTGATTTAGTGGACGAATTAAAGAAGCCTGGCATTGCAGATACGGCAGACTTAAAAGATTTATTTTATCAGGACCAAGCGAAGAAATATGGCTTCTAAAATATTTATAGATGCCAATACCCTACTTGATTTTACACTGCACAGCGCCACTTATCTAGAATCAAAACAATTGATAGAACAAGTTGTAAACGGCAAAGTACAAGCATACGTCACTCCAGCAATCGTCCATATAGTTGGTTATTGGCTTACCAAGGCTTATAGTGCTGCAAAAGCAAAAGAATTGTTACTTGGTTTGTTGGCTGATATCCAGGTAATTGATATCTCTCATGAAATTACTTTGATTGCATTGCACTCCAAAATGACGGACATTGAAGATGCCTTGCAATATTATACGGCAATATACCACAAACTAGATTATTTTATTTCAGTAGATAAAAAGCTACAAAAGGAAAGTATTCCTTCTTTGCCAATTTATACACCTAAAGAGTATTTAAGAGAGTTTCAATAATCAGGATAGTATCGTTAAAATATTATAATTAAAAAAAGTCCCGCTGTTACCAACGGGACTTTTTTTAATTATAATTTTCTACAAATATTATTTACTACGGCTTTCAAATTCCTTACGGATGATGTTTAATGCAGCGCCGGCTTTAAACCATTCTATTTGTTGCTCGTTATACGTATGGTTTGCCAAAATGGTTTCGATGGTGCCATCCTTATGGTTTAATACTACGTGCAAAGCCTTACCAGGAGCGAACGACGTCAATCCTTCAATATCAATCATGTCATCTTCCAATATCTTATCGTAATCTTCTTTAGTAGCAAATGTTAGCCCCAGCATGCCTTGCTTTTTTAGGTTAGTTTCATGTATACGGGCAAACGATTTTACCAATACGGCACGCACGCCTAAATGCCGTGGTTCCATAGCCGCATGCTCTCTTGAAGAGCCTTCGCCATAGTTTTCATCGCCAACTACAATGGTGCCAACGCCGGCAGCTTTGTAAGCACGCTGAGTATTAGGTACTGTACCATATTCGCCGGTTAATTCATTTTTTACAGCATCTGTTTTTTCGTTGTAAAAATTAACCGCACCAATCAACATATTGTTACTGATATTGTCTAGATGGCCACGAAACTTTAACCATGGGCCAGCCATGCTGATATGGTCGGTAGTACATTTTCCTTTAGCTTTTATCAACAGCCTTAATCCCTTTAAGTCAACACCTTCCCAAGCTGCAAAAGGATCTAATAATTGCAGGCGCTTACTTGTAGGCGAAACAATTACCTGAACGCCTGTACCATCTTCGGCAGGCTGCTGGTAACCAGCATCATCAACATCAAAACCTTTTGGAGGCAATTCAAAACCTGTTGGGGGGTCTAATTTTACGTACTCGCCTTTATCATTTATTAATAAATCTGTGAGCGGATTAAAAGTAAGGTCGCCGGCAATGGCCATAGCGGTTACAATTTCGGGGCTGCCTACAAATGCAAAAGTATTGGGGTTGCCATCTGCACGTTTTGCAAAGTTGCGGTTAAAGGAATGTACAATGGTATTCTTCTCTGCTTTTTCTGCCCCTACCCTTGCCCACATGCCAATGCACGGACCGCAGGCATTAGCAAAAACAGTTGCGCCTATCTTATCAAAAACGCTTAAAAAACCATCTCTTTCAATAGTGAAACGTACTTGTTCGCTACCTGGGGTTATGGTAAACTCAGATTGTAATTTTAAGCCTTTATCGGTTACCTGCTGTGCAAGGCTAACGGCACGGCTAATATCTTCGTAGCTACTGTTTGTACAGCTGCCAATTAGGCCTACTTCAATTTTTGTTGGCCAGCCATTAGCTTCGGCGGCTTCTTTCATCTTAGAAATAGGCGTTGCAAGGTCTGGCGTAAAAGGGCCGTTTAAATG
>JANXVN010000162.1 GCA_025351645.1 Ferruginibacter sp. | reverse complement strand
ATTGGCTGGGCCGCTTGTATGCAAATGTTTATTGCTTGCACCTGTGGGCTGGTTGGGGGTTACACACTATATACCGGCATAAAGTTTACCGATAATATGGTACAAGTGCCTACCAGAATTATAGCATTATCGTTATTGTTTGGCATTGCTTCTCTCTTCACTTATCAAAATGGGTTTGGCTGCTTTTTTATCCCTTTTTTTGTCGGTTTTATAACTACTAAAAAAATCATAAAAAACATTTACATAGGCATTGTCTTTTCTTTGCTTACTTATGGCTTATACTACCTTATTTTTAAGTATTCCATACATACCTATGCAACTGGCATTAGCGACAGGACTGCCATTACCACCAACCCAATCAATAAATTACTGTTTTTATTTGGGCGGCCTATAGCTACCGCATTTCATTTTACGTATCTTTTTAATGAAAAAAGTATTTTGGGGCTTGTTGTTTACTGCCTTGTAATTTCCGCCTGGCTGGGTAGCACCTTAACAAGGCAAAAGGCCGTTCCTTTATCGCAAAGAACAATGTACCTTTTGGGGCTGGTTATTTTTTTTATTTTGATATACCTGCCATCGTTGATTGTTAAAGAAAACTACTCGTCTAACCGTACGCTATTTGCTTTGGATGTTGCCGTGTTTTTTTGGGTTACAGAAACATTATTATCTTTCTTTAAAAAAGATATGCTTAAATACAATGTAGCAGGCTTAATAACCATACTATTTTTATTGAACGGCTGGTACAATTTTAATAAACAGTTTCTAAATCCGGTTGCAGAAGAATATAGTATACTCAAAAAATTTGTAACGCAGCATTATCGCCCTGGCATAATTACTACTATTAATTCAATGCCGTTAAGTTAAGACCTTTCCTCTCCTTTGGAGAGGGGTAGGGTGAGGTAAAGACAAACATGTAGATCCTTAACTTAACGGCATTGACTATTAATTTTATATGCCCTGCTGAAAATAGTTTTGAAAAAAAGTACAGCCTAACATCATCCTGGGATGAGTTTGGCGTGCCCTCCACCGCTAAAAAATGGATACCGGAACCGTTGATAAAACAACTGGTATTTGAACAAACGGGCAACAGGCAAACTACTGAAAAATTGATTGTAAAAAGTTGGGTAGATATGGCTTCCTTTAAAAGTGCTGCTGATACATTAAGCCAAGGAAAGCTATTGATTGATATGGAAGAAATGATACAAAAACAATAAAGCATTTAGCAAAACTTAGCCGATTAGCACCTTTGCAGCTTTGCATGAAACTTATCCACAGGCCTATTCAATAAAGTTATAGTACCATTAATTGGGGAGGGGCTGCAAATAGGTATGCCGTAAAAGAGGGCGATGCAAGAATGCTCACCATGGCTGCTGTATTAGCCTGGACAAAAAATGCCTTTATTTTCAGATAAGCTTACAACAACAATGCCCTCAATTTCAGTAGGGCATTGTTGTTGTAAAAAAGAGAAATTTATTGTGCTAATGATATCCTTAACGCAATGCCAGCTTTAGTATTTGTTATTGGTGCGCTGGAGCTAATATATGGTATCACCCGTCGCTGGTCGAAGTACAGTTTTAGGTTTACCCTGCTGCTGAGGTAATAATCTATAGTAGGCGATATGGTTATTTCTTTACTGCCACCAGTTGGAAGTGTAGTGGCACTTTCCAACAAAGTAGTGTTGACTGTTACATTATCCCTGATAGACATATCGAGCCTGAAATTGATCTCATTATCCAACTTGCCTGTGCCGCTTTTGCTTAGGAATTTAGGTAGTTTAAAGCCCCCCAATAACTTTAAGCCACGTTTACGGTAGCCTGCTCCAATTGTAAATTCAGTAGAGCTGGTTTCGCTTAATTGAAAATCTACCAGGCTTAAGCTTAAAGTGCGTTGCTTAATATAACTCACCTTAAACTGCATTTGGTTTTTTAACGATACATCAATGCCAAATAAAGGCGCAAACTGCTCTGTAATGGTAATGTTCGGCACTAAAAAATAAGGTACATAATTCTTAGACAGCGTATCGTAAAATGAAGGCGAGCTATACCTTAAGCTATCCGCATAAAACAAGGCTGATGTAAAGCCATTCATACTTAGGTTGCCATTGTATGCATGCGAAATGGTGATGCTGGTAAATATCTTATCAAGCCCTTTTATACGGCTTAGCCCGTTATAATCCAGTTTCCAGTTTGGCTTTGGTATAAAGCTTTTGTATGGGTTAGATTTTATGTTAGGGTTTGCCTGGTCGATAAGCCCCACTTTTGTAGGGTCTTTGCCGGAATAAGCTGCAACAAATGCAGGTATCAATACATCGGTAGCATACCGGTTATAACCATACGCATAACCATCTGGCCCAATAGGCTGGGCTACAGTATTATTGTATTTATTTGAAACACCTAACCGCCGCGAAATAATTTGGCGGTAATCTGAAAACTTCTGGAAGGTTGCAGAAATAGCATTTGGATTAAACTTGCCAAACATTGTTTTGTAAGATATATAGCTAATATCAAAACTACCGCCTGCATACGGGCTTAGATGCCCAAAATTATTACCCGTACCAGTAGTATCCTTAAATGTTTCTGAATAATTTTTATTGAAAGTCTTATTTAAAGTTAAAGAAATAGTAAGGTCCCTTATTGGTTCTAATTGCGCCGTAAGTACTAGCCGCTGGTTGAAAGATTGCTGGAATATACTATTAAAATTAGTGTCTCTGGAAATCAACCCTTTCCTTGCAGCCCTGTTGAGCCAATTGGTATCTGGTTGGGCACCCAGCAAAAATCCGGCATCGGGCTGCATGCTACGCCAGTTACGGCCAAGGCTTTGGGTACTATCCATATAACCGGGCAAACGTGTGTTGGCATTTTCAGATACGGATACGTTAACCTGCTTTAGGCTGCTTACCAGTTTGCCAAAAACCCTGCCCAGTGTGCCTACGTAAGGCTGGTCGTTAGGGTCTTTTATTTTTATTGTCTTCAGCTTTTTAAACTCTTTTACTTTAAGCCCGTTTTTATTAACAAACCTAAATACGCTATCAGTACGGGTCATCGTATTTTTTGCCGGCTTTGGCACCTGTGGCTGGTCTATTACTTTAAAGAACTTCGATTTATTGTATAGCCTTGTAAGGTCCAATTGGGCGGTGGCTTCCCTCGTTTGGCCATTTTCTAAAATATTGCCTAGTTCTACAGCTAAACGGCTGGCACCTATCCAGCGGTAAGTTGCCTGGTATTTCAGGTTAACAGTGGTCCAATCGAGCAGCGGAAATTTTGCTGTTGGCAACGTATACGAGAAGTTGGCGGTATGGTTGTACAGCGTGTTCCTTCCGCCTTTTAACAGGTTTTTCCAAACAGTATCTTTCTTTTCTTTTGTATCAAGGCGTCCATTTGGCTCGTCAATACGTGAGTTGTTGGTGGCATTAAAATCAAAATTTAAAGACCTTGTAAATGACCAGCGTAGTATGTAATCCCTTTGAAAAGTAAAATATTTATCGTAAGTCTCGGGTATTTTGTATTTATCAGACCCAATACTACGTGGCCTTACCGCACCAAACTGGCGCTGTACATCTGCCCTAAAACTTAATTGCGATGGAATGGGGTTGAAGTTTAAATCCTTTACCAGGTCAAACCAATGTTTCTTCCTTTTAGTAAACCATTTCATTTTTTTAAAAGGCTCTATGTATTTAGGCTGCGGGGCAAAATTATAGCCAAGCACGCCCCGGTGCCTTGTTATTTCATTGTGTTCTATTAGAGGGCTATGGGCTACAATATCTATGTAAGAATAACTGACATCAAAATTTTCTATCTCATAAATTTTAGGCTTTTTGTTGCCTGTACGGTTTTTGCGCACATTGGTAAAGTTGACTGTTTTTGTACTTGTAAAATCTACCGCCGCATTTTTTATAGAATCCCGTTGGGCTGGCTTTACTGCGGCTAATTTATCTTTCAGCTTAATATCCAGGTCGTATGGGTCAAACAAGGGTTTGCTTACGGATTGAGAATAACTGGCAAAAACAGGTATAGAAATAGCTGCTTTTTTAGGAAGTAATTTTCCTAATTCTAAATTGGCGGCAATATCATATTGCGTCATGTCATCTTTATACCTTTCATCTGTTTTTTGTTCTAAAGTACCAAAGCCGTTGCTGTGGCCAGATATAGAACCTGTTACTGTGCCTAAATCTGCGAGGTTCATATCCATCCTTGCAAAAGCACCCCAGCCGCCATGTTCATTAATTGCAGAAAGCCGGAGTTCGTTCACCCATATTTCGCCGCAGGCGTTAGGGTTGGTAGCATTTTGAACGCCAATCAATATGCCTTTTATTTCGCCGAGGTTAGGGTCGCCAAGTATAGAATAAGTTTGTCCGTTTTTTTGTAAAGCGCTGTACATAATTGTTGGTACACCGGTAATATTGCGTTGTTGTTTTAGCTTAGGCAATACCGTAAGGTCGAGGTTTAAGCTATTGATAGCGCGCCACAACGTATCATTGTAGGCATCGCTATTAGCATCTAAAGTATTTGCACTTAGCGGCGTAAGGTAAAGCGGTATCTTAATTTCATAATAATTACTTACAAAATCGGCACCTATCCTTATTACCGCATTCATCTCTTTATCCTTGATATTGTTAGGCGATTTACTATTGTTTTCCGCATGTATGTACATGGATAATTTGCCGTACTGTCGAAAATCCCTGTTGGCAAATGTTTGAAAAACACCTCTTGCATCTTTTGGCCCAAGTGCACAAAACCGCAGGCTCATGCTTTGTTCGTTCTGCAACAGGTTTACGCCATTGTTACTTTCTACCTGCTGGCGCTGGATATCTTTAGGGGTACGGTAAGGCAATGGTGAACGTTTGTCGTTTTCTTCTATGTTAACAGCACCCACGTTAAAATCTACATTGGTGGTGATGGGCGAATAAATGCCAGACGAATCAATCTTATTTTTAAAATTACGCCAGATGTTCCTGGTTAATTCCAGGCTACCAAAACGCATTACTACCGAATCTGTAAAACCAGTTAAAAACATCCTCATAAAGCGGATGGATTTAAAATCGGGGATATTGCCTACTTTATGATTGTAAGAACCAATTGGCACCCTAAATTGGTACCAGGTTTCGTTACGGGTATTACCATTGACTAACTTAATAGGAACCACTTTTTTATCCACGATAAAGTTCACGCCAATCTGCATGGTAGGGTCGGTTGTTGGCTTTATATCTACGATATATTGAAAATATTCTTCCGACTCGTTCATGGTATTATCCTTGTTCAAATCTTCCGCATCGGGGTACAAAGTTGCGGCAGATGAAAAAGTAGACCCGTCGTTTACCTGCGAGTTGCCTTGCGGGTTATTGAAGTTTTTATATCTTTTTAAAATACCATCCGTATTGGTAAACCTTGCATCCCTGTAATGTACATAATTATCTAAAGACGGATCGGCTGTTACTTGCTGCAATGCGTTGCTGCTTAAAATACCAGACAAAACGCTCAGGTACGGTGCCCTTTTAACTCTTTCGGCATCATCGCCCATACCGTCAAAACCAACATCCTGGTAAGGCCGTTCTGTAGCATCGCTGCTAAAAGCATTGGTTACCTGTATTGGGTTTAAGGGTGCATTGCCCCAAACAGTAGTGTTATCTAACTGTGCCGGTGAGTTTGGGGTAGGCATCCCATTTTCATAAAACCTACGCCCATCTTTCAACACATCTTCCGATATATTACCTAAATTAAAATACAGTTTACCACCAGCAGTTGGCGAAACAGGCGCCTTAATAAAAGGGTCCTGTACCCAAAATTCTATAAATTCTACATTGGCTGTTTCAAAATCTGTTTGGTCTATGCTCCGCATTAAACCGCCCCACCTAAGCGAAGGATTTTTTAAATTGTCGTTACCATCTACAGTGGCAGAAGATGCATCAAAATTATAAGGGCCTTTTTGGGTTGGGTAATAAGCAAGGTCAAAAGTTGTCAATTGGTTTTGCCCAAAGCCAGTTGTCCTTTGCGGAAAAATTTCACTTTGTGTAACCAGGCGTACTTGTGGGTCGCTTAGCTCTTCCCTGTTATTACCTAAAGGATTGTTAGAACCTTTATATAATTGCAGTGAAGGCTCAATTTGGTACCAGGCTATCTTAGCCCTGTTCTTTCCATAATCTAAATTATTATTTAAGATACCTTCTGGCAAAATTGGCTGGTTTGCCTCATCGGTAGCCCCTTGTGGCGTAGAGGCCAGGGCCCAGCTAATAGCAGGAAAACGAAGGTCGATACTAGATTGGCTTCCTTCAAAATCATCTATATAAACAACACCTGCCGAACCGGAACCAATTTGTTTAGCATGGCCTGGTTTTAAATAAGCGCCTTCTGCATAAAAGTTAAGGGTAGATGGTGCAGTGGTTGAATAGAATGGCAGCTTATCCAATAATTTAGTAAGCCTTGGCAGGTCTTTTTTGTAATTTACATCCAGCCCATACATTGTGTTTCGTATCGGGTCATCGCCAATATTATTTTTTGTAAAGAAGGGCCGCTCTGCTAAACGTACCATTGTGGCACCGATGGCCAGCTGTTCCTTGGCAGTGCTTTTAGCCAAATAATCTAGCCGAAGCCCGAGATAGCTTCTTTGCTGTATGCCAAAACCTGCATTATTTTCGAAACTTACCTGCACCGGCAAGCCTGCATTTAGTATGGCCTGGTTGGTTACTTTAATGGTTCCCAAGTCGTAATTGATATCATAATCCCTGCCTTCTACCAGCGTTTGCCCGCCAGCAGTAACGGTTACGCTGCCTTTTGGTATATTGTAACCAATACTAATATCTGAAGAGCCGGAAGTACGTGCAGAGCCCTTTAACACAAACCTGTTAAGGTTAGGGTATTGCTGCGCCACAGCTTTAATGGAATCATATAGTGCATAATACAATGTATCTTTTGCTGTAGAAGGCACTACGTTATATATCTGTGAGGCAAGGTCGCGCCCAAAAGGCTGCAGCACCGGAAAAACAATCCTGCTGTATTGAGATATTATAGTAAAGCCTTCCACATAATCGAATACGCCATCTGGCTGTGGGTCATTATTGTTGTTAAGCCTATCCAGGTTTACCAAAGTTAAAATGGGTGTTCCCTGGTTTTTATCCCCGAAGGGCACATATCTTTTCCAGCCAAGGCTTGGCTCTTGGTATAATACATTCAATTTAAAATCGGTAGATGTCAACGTGCCATAGCCGGCCGAGTAAACGTTCTTCATCATCAATTGCCAAATGGGCAATTGCGTACGCTGAGAAGTAGCTTTTAATAATTTGAGGAATAATACTTTTTGCGTTGCCTGTGTAGTATCCGGAGGAAGGTCAGCAGAAAATTCACCTACCTGGTAAATACGGCCATTGTAAGAGTATTGGTATGCTACAGCCAACACTTCATCCGATTGCAAAGGCTGAGCCAGGGAAAGATAACCAACCTGCTTGTTATAAAAATATTGAGACGAATCTAATTTACGGGCGAATATCTTTTCAAAATCCTGTACTGGTGCAAGCCCTCTTGTCTGCAAGCTATTTACTACCAATGATGGGTTTCGGTTACTGCCGTTAGTGGCAATACTACTATATAAATCGTTGGAGCCATTTGCCGGGTAAGGGTTGCTGCTGGTGGGGTTGATGATATCTGAACGATAAGGATTTTTCTCTCCAAGATCCATCAGGCCAACTACATCCCGTGTATTGGTTGTGCTTCCGTTTTTATTAGTTACCCAAACTTCCAGCCGTAAAATTTGCACGGGCGTTGTAACTGCGGGTAATTTCGCCATTACGGTATTGTAATTATCTTTAAAATACTGCCCCAATAAAAAGTGGCGGTTTTCTTCGTAGTCATCTGCCTTAAGGTCGATAGTTTGAGAAGAGGCGCCGCCCTGCAAGTTGGCGGATTGCCTGGTTGATTTTTGGTTGGCCAATACTGCTGTAACATTGAGCTTACCAAATTGAAGCTGTGTTTTTATACCAAACAATTGCTGTGCGCCAGGTATAAAAGTACTGCGTGATGGAAATTGTACAGCACCAATTTCTATTCGTTTAATTATTTCATCGTCTACTCCGCTGTAATCAAGTTTCAACTGGTTATCTTGTCCAAAGTTGGCAAGTGTATTATAATTAATGGGGAACTTTAGCTTATCGCCTATGCTGGCATTAACATTAACCTGCGCATCCATATTAAAATCGAAGCCACCATTTTTTCTGGCGCTTTCTGGCAAAGTAGGGTTTTTTATATTTTGCCCCTGGTAGCCCGCTGTAATATCTACGCTTCCCTGCGGGGTAATATCTATTTTGCCATTGCCAAACAAACGATTAAATAAATTATCGTATAAAGACATTTTAGGCTTAGTAAGCTTCCGGTTAAGCAAGTTCATAGTATTGCTGCGCTTTTGAAAATAGTCTACCTCGGCTTGCCTGTTGCGCATGGCCCAATATTCATCAGCAGTATAAATAGTAGGTGTGCGGTAATATTTATCGCCTATTTTTTCGTAAACGGTATAAAGTTTAGTTTTAAAATCGTAAGCTACTGAATCGGTTATATTTTTTGGCTGGTTAAAATCGAAAGTGCTTCTTTTGCCGCTGCTTATAAAATCGCCATGGTTATCGTGTATAGGGTAAGGCAATCCTTTGGGCAAAGTAGTATCGCCTGCAGCACGAGACCGCAATGAAGTATCTGTATTTTGAGCTGCAATGGAAAACGAAATGGTTAGTAGCAGCACAACCTGCCCTAACCTAAAGCCATTTTTTTTTGGTAATAGTCTTCTCTTAAAAAGCATCCGGTAAATCAATTAAAGTAGCAGTCTTCTCAAATGGCTTTTAGTGCTTTTTTTATTAGTTCTTCTAAATTGTTTATGTCTGGGCTTGTATGATTGATTTTTTGTATTGCAGATTCAGCCTGGGTACGAGCTATCCCAAGGGAAACTAAAGCATTTAACGCATCTTGCTGCAATCTATTGCCCACCGTTGCGGGTATGGTAAGGTCGGTTGTTGCCTTATTCATTTTGTCCCTTAATTCTAACACTAAACGCTCTGCAGTTTTTTTTCCAATACCTTTTACGCTCTCCAGCAATTTTACGTTGTTTTGCACTATGGCACGGCTAACTTCATCGGCTTTTAAGTGAGAAAGCATTAGCCTTGCAGTGGATGCACCAACGCCGGATACACTAATTAGCTGTATAAATATTTCCTTTTCTATTTTATCAAAAAAGCCATATAAAGTGTGCCCATCTTCTTTAATCTGAAGGTAAGTATATAGTTTGCCTTTATCTAAACTTTCAATATGCGCATAAGTGTTAAGGCTAATGTTCAATTCGTACCCTACGCCGTTTATATCTACATAAACCTGTGCAGCGTTCTTCATCGTAAATTTTCCTTCCAGATATGCGTACATATTTTTAATTGAATATGATGCGAAAATAAGGATATTTTATGAGCGAAACTGAGCCTTATCAATTTGATGTTTTTACCTATAATTTATTTAAAGCAGCAAGGGTGCTAATTTGCTGTGCTAACCAAATGCATTTTTCAATTATCGTACCAACTAATAAGCAGCCTTTACATGTATTGCAACCCTTAAAATGTAGCCAAAAGCATTGTAATTTTTTCTACTCTATATTTATTGAAACGTTTTATCAATGTATTAGCTTATACTACCATTGCCGGTAAGTTAAGTCCTTTCCTGTCCTTTGGAGAGAGTTAGGGTAAGGTAAAGACAACCATTTAAATCCTTAATTTAACGGCATTGTTATTACTACTATAATTTAAAGTACTTTGACACATCAATATAAAACTTTTTTGCCACTTTTACCAGCAATCATTTGATTTATTTTATTGATAATAAACTGTCAATATTAATTTGGATTAAACCAACAGAAGCACGGTATTTATCCTTTAACTTTTTAATGTATTTTTGCACACTTTCCGGGCAACCCAACAACTGAAAAAATAAAATTTTACTTACAATATGCAAAAAATTACAGCAACAATTACCTCGGTTGGTGGCTATGTGCCTGAATTTAGATTGACCAATGCTATTTTAGAAACCATGATAGACACCAACGACGAATGGATAAAGTCGAGGACGGGGATTGAGGAAAGGCGGATATTAAAAGGCGAAGGGCTTGCTACATCTGATATGGCTGTACCCGCAGTGCTGGAGATATGTAAAAAAAGAGGCATTGACCCTACAGAAATTGATTGCATGATTTGCGCCACTGTTACGCCAGATATGGTTTTTCCGGCAACGGCTAATATTATTTGCGATAAAGTTGGGGCTATAAATGCCTGGGGCTTCGATTTAAGTGCTGCTTGTAGTGGCTTTTTATTTGCGCTTACAACCGGTGCATCTTTAATTGAAAGTGGCCGTTATAAAAAAGTAGTAATTATAGGGGCTGATAAAATGAGTGCCATTGTAGATTATACTGACCGCACCACCTGTATTATTTTTGGAGATGGCGCTGGCGCTATTTTGCTGGAACCAAATACCGAAGGTTATGGCGTAATGGACAGTTTATTAAAAAGCGATGGTGCCGGCAAAAATCACCTCCACATGAAGGGCGGTGGCTCTTTACACCCAGCCACTTTAGAAACTATCGCCAATAAAGAACATTATATTTTTCAGGAAGGGCAACCCGTATTTAAAGCCGCTGTAAAAAATATGGCAGAAGCAGCATTTGATTTACTGGAAAGAAATAATTTAACCGGAGAAGATATCAACTGGCTGGTACCGCACCAGGCCAATAAAAGGATAATTGATGCAACTGCAAGCCGGATAGGGCTGCCGATAGAAAAGGTAATGATAAACATACACCGCTATGGTAATACCACGGCGGGCACCATCCCTTTATGTTTGTGGGATTGGGAAAGCCAGTTGCACAAAGGCGATAATTTAATATTAGCAGCTTTTGGCGGCGGTTTTACCTGGGGCGCTACTTTGGTTAAGTGGGGGTATGATACAGCCCCCACTCAAGAAGATAGCAAGGCATAGGA
>JANXVN010000151.1 GCA_025351645.1 Ferruginibacter sp. | reverse complement strand
GGCTTTTAGCATAATTTGGTATTGACTTTAGTGGAGCTGCAGGGAGTCGAACCCTGGTCCAAACATATTCGCCGTAAGCTTTCTACATGTTTATTGCTGCATTAATTGTAGGGAAAAAGCCGGGGCAACACAAACCAACTTAAACCTTAGATGAATGGTCTTAAGCAACGGTCACACCATTCCGTTACAGCAACTTGTTTCTTTTTTGAGTCGGCGGTAAAACTTGGTAACAAGCCAACCTGTTAAACGGCCCTAATGGTTACTAGTCTATCGACTAAGCAGCCATGGCATACTGAGTATTGCCATTTGAAGTTTTGAATATTCAGATTTAAGTGCTAATTATCCAACGCACTACATGCTTACACTTACAAAGATCTATGCTGTCAAAACCGGTCAGCCCCGCTTTTTGCTATTTTCAAAGACAAATTTTGTGCCTTTGATATTACCAGAAAACAAATTTACGAAAAGTATTTTGTTATGCATATAAAACTACAGTGCAATACATTTGCACTTCTTATTTAACAACTACTATGGTATCTCCGGAAAAATATTATGAGCAACGTTTAATTGAACTAAAAGAAATTATTGCCTACCGGTTAAAGAAACAGCGCTTGCTTGGCTGGAGCCGTTTTGGCGTAATTGCATTGTTAATTACCTGTGCTTACTTTTTATTTCCCTTTGGATGGGTATACGTTACCGTTGCCGCAATATCGCTAATGGTTGTTTTTATAAGATTAATTTATGCAGACCAGCGTAATAAAACTACCATAGAAAATACCCGCTATCTAATTACTATCAATGAAGAGGAAGTAAAAGCATTAGCACATAATTATTATCATTTTGAAGATGGTGCATCACATACGCCTAAGCAACATTTATACGCCAACGACCTGGATATTTTTGGGCGTGCTTCTTTGTTCCAATATATTAACCGCACAGGTAGCGAATTGGGCAGCGCTGTATTAGCTGATTGGCTTTTGCAGCCCGCAGATACAGCCACTTTGTTGCAAAGGCAAGCCGCTATAAAAGAGCTAAGCGCTGCAACTGAATGGCGGCAACAGTTACAGGCTTTTGGCAAACAGAAAAAAATTCGGCTTGCCACGCAGCAGCGGTTGCAAAATTGGCTGAATGAGCCAGATAATTTTTCTTCCGCAAAATATTGGGGCTACCTGCGCTATATTTTGCCTGCTATAATTATTGGTATTATTATTTTAAATACCGCAGGCATTATCCCTTACCAGGTACGTAATATGGCGTTGCTTGCATCAGCCGTCATCGCTTACTTTATTGGCAAAAAAACGGCGCTTATTTACCACCATTTATCAAAAATTGTTAGCGAAGTAGAAGTGCTGGCCGGCAGTGTGGAGCTAATTGAAAACCTGGATTGTAAAAGCGAACTGCTCATGCAGATGAAAACGCAGTTTGTACAAACAAACAACACGGCGTCTGTTGCCCTAAAGCAATTAAAAAGCATTGTTGGACGGCTAGACCTTCGCATTAACCCTGTAGTATTTATCCCATTATCTATTTTATTGCAGTGGGATTTACAGCAGGTACAGGCGCTGCAAAAATGGAAAAATCGCAACCACGAAAATGCCTTGCAATGGTTTGATATGCTGGCACAATTTGAAGCAATCAGCAGCCTTGCAACGCTAACATTCAATCACCCGCAGTGGAGCTTCCCCATTTTTAAAGAAGAACATTTTTTTATAGAAGGCACGCAGGTTGGGCACCCGCTTATTAATGCTGCCAAGCGGATAAACAACGATATTTTAATAAATAGCAAAGGAGAAATAATGGTGATTACCGGCAGTAACATGGCTGGCAAAAGCACCTACCTGCGCAGCATAGGCATCAATGTAGTATTGGCTATGGCAGGTTCGCCGGTATGTGCAACGGGCTTTGTTTTATCGCCAGTGCAAATTATTAGCAGCATGCGTATTGCTGATAATTTAGAAGAAAGCACGTCTACTTTTTATGCGGAATTAAAAAAACTAAAAACAGTAATTGACAAAGTAAATGAAGGCGCCCATGTTTTTATTTTGTTAGATGAAATATTGCGTGGCACCAATTCCCTTGACAGGCATACCGGCTCTGTAGCATTGTTAAAACAACTGATAAAAAAGCAAGCTGCGGCAATTATTGCTACGCACGATGTAGAGCTGGCGCAGTTAAAAGAAGCTTACCCAGCAAACATACTCAACTACCATTTTGATGCGCAGGTTAGCAACGATGAATTGTACTTCGATTATAAATTAAAAACTGGCGTATGCGAAAGTTTGAACGCATCTATTTTAATGAAGAAAATTGGGATAGAACTTTGAGTAGAAGTATTTAGATTTTAGTACTCAGTATTCAGTCGTAAGATTTTAATATTGGCGGATGAATAGATTTCTAATTTGCGGTAAGCCGCTCTTTAGGAGTGGCTCACCGCAAGTTAGAAGGAACGAGCCCTAATAGTTTAACGAAATAATTCTTTTGGAACCGAAGCGCCAGGCCCGCCCGGATGAACCGGTTCGGACGGGCACAGCCTGCCAGGGTGCCCAAAACCTAATTGGTACCCGTAGATAACATAATATTATTAACTGCTGGCTGCAAAAGTGCGCATTAAAGCATTCCTTTATTTTAACTTTGTACTACTATTATGCGTAGATATATTTTGCTGCTTATTTTATTTACCTGCTCGTTTGCAATAAATGCAGCAGCGCAAACTTGTGTTGGGCTGGGGCAAAATCCGGGTACGGCTTTTCCGGTTTGTGGAACGGCTACTTTTATGCAAGATCAAGTATCGCTCTGCGGCGGCAAAATAATACCCGGCCCTTGCAACAGAGATGCCGTTACTGATATAAACCCTTACTGGTACAAGTTTACCTGTTTTACAGCGGGTACTTTAAGCTTTGCTATTACGCCAAAAATAACATCAGATGATTACGACTGGCAATTATTCGACGTTACCGGTAAAGATCCTGCGTCGGTGTACACAGATGCATCTTTATTTGTTGCCTGCAACTGGAGCGGCGAAACCGGCAATACCGGCGCAAGCAGTGCAGGCGGTTCATTAATTAATTGTGGCGGTGCTGGCATACCCTTGTTCAGCAGTATGCCTTCGCTTATTTTAGGGCACCAATACCTGTTGCTGGTTAGCCATTTTACTAATACGCAAAAAGGGTACTCGCTTACATTTGATGGTGGCACGGCTAGCATAACCGACCCCGTAGCCCCGCATTTATTAGCCGCAAAAGCGGCTTGCGATGGTACTACTATAGCAGTAAAATTAAATAAGCACATGAAATGTGCCAGCATAGATGCCAACGGCAGCGACTTCATAATTATACCGGCCAACATCCCTATTACCAGTGCTACAGGTATTGGCTGCCAAAGTAGTTTTGATACGGATTCTGTTGAGATAACCCTTGGCAGCGCCTTGCCGCCGGGCACTTATAAAATTGTTGCCCGCGCTAATAATAACCTTTTAGATAACTGTAATAATTTTATCCCTGCCGGCGATACGTTAAAAGTAACCGTGTACCCGCTGATAGAAACGCCGATGGATAGCCTTACTGCCATTGCCTGTGCACCAGATATGCTGCAGCTTGTTTTCAGGAGTAGCATTCGCTGTAATTCCATTGCCGCCAATGGCAGCGATTTTATTGTTACCGGCACCAGCAATATAACAGTGGCAAGCGCAGCGGGCGTTTGCAATGCTAATGGGTTAACTAATACCATACAGGTAAAACTTGCTGCACCAATTCAAGTTGCGGGCAATTTTACAATCCAATTGGCAACCGGTACCGATGGAAACACCATCCTTAACGATTGTGGCAAGGAAACTACGGCTGGTGCCGCCATTAATTTTTCTACAAAAGATACGGTATCTGCGGCCTTTAGTTCCACCATTAAATATGGCTGTGTGGCAGATACTATTTACTATGCCCACAACGGCCAAAACGGTGTAAATAGCTGGTCATGGAGTTTTGACAATAGCATTACCAGCACTTCAATAAATCCAATTATTATTTACCCGGTTTTTGGCAATAAGCAGGCTACGCTTATTGTAAGCAACGGTACCTGCCGCGATAGCGCCACCGCAACAAACCTGCTGGATAATGCCATACACGCTGCCTTTGAAGGTACGGCAGTTGTTTGCCCCGGCGACCCCGCAACTTTTACAGACCAAAGTACCGGCAGCCTCAACAGCGACTGGGCGTGGAATTTAGGTAACGGCAACGCAAGCACGCTTAAATCGCCCGTACCGCAGTTTTATCCATCTTCCAATTCCATTATAGAGGTGCCTGTTAGGCTGATTGTTACCAATACAATAGGCTGTTCCGATACGGCCTTCAACACCGTTAAAGTAGTGGGCAACTGTTATATCGCTATACCAAAAGCCTTTTCGCCCAATGCCGATGGCTTAAACGATTACCTGTACCCAACCAATGCCTATAAGGCAAAAAATCTTTTATTTGCCGTGTACAACCGCACTGGGCAAAAGATATTTCAAACGCAGGATTGGACTAACAAGTGGGATGGCACTTATAAAGGCACGCCGCAAGATGCTGGCACCTACGTATGGATATTAAGTTACACCAACATAAATAATGGTAAAAAAGTGGAGCTTAAAGGCAGCACCATCTTAATAAGATAATTACAATACTTTTCAATTTTTACTATCTAATTCTTGATTCAATGCCATTGAGTTAAGGTTTGTCCTATTTTTTACCTCACCCCCCAGTCCTCTCCAAAAGAGATGGGGGCGTAACCCTTCAGAGCGAAAACAGCTTAAGTTAACGGTATTAATTCTTAATTTTTAATTCTTAGTTCAATGCCGTTAAGTTAAGGATCTATATGTTTGTCTTTACCTCACCCTAACCTTCTCCAAAGGAGAGGAAAGGTCTT
The DNA here is from genome assembly GCA_025351645.1 of Ferruginibacter sp. Lineage (GTDB taxonomy): Bacteria > Bacteroidota > Bacteroidia > Chitinophagales > Chitinophagaceae > Ferruginibacter. Next base: position 2,478 of record JANXVN010000151.1, on the reverse strand, counting down.
AACTTAACGGCATTGATTCTTAATTCTTAATTTATTTACAGCGTCCCTTCAGCCGGGCTATGTACTTCAATCTTTTTTGCGGCGACCGACAAAAAAGGATTTCCGCGTCCGAACGGCGTTTAGCCGGGCGGGCGTTCCTATCCCCGTCCGAACCGGTCATCCCGGGTGGGCCTGGCGCTTCAATGCGAGTAGTTTATCCATCTTTTAAATAGTATTATTTTTTGACGCATTGTAAAAACAAATGCCTATTCATAAAATGCATGGCAATACAATAACACCACATCCAACCAATAAAAAAAGGGTGCTTTACCCAAACAATTAATTATAGAACCAACAAACGTACATTACGGCGATTACCTGCAACTCGATAAAATATTAAACGCACAGCATCCAGAAAGTTTTAAGCCTGGCAAACAGACCGCCCACGATGAAATGCTATTCATCATCATACACCAAACCTACGAGCTTTGGTTTAAGCAAATAATATTTGAAATTGATACCGCATTAATAACAATGCGCAAGCCTTTTTTGGATGTTAACTCCGCCGACTTGTATACAGTGGTGCACCGTATGCAAAGAGTAGTAACTATTTTAAAAGTACTGGTGCAGCAAATAGATATTATTGAAACAATGAAGCCAATAGACTCTTTGGATTTTAGAAATATGCTGCGGCCTGCATCGGACTTTCAAAGCTGGCAATTTAAAATGCTGGAAGCAAAGCTAGGGCTACCGTTTAAACAACGCCATAGCCAAGGTTATTACACCGCTCAACTAAAACCTGCGGAGGTGGATATTATTAAGAAGCCGAACAAGCCGATTCTATAATAATGCTAATAAATACCTGGCTGCAGCGTATACCATTTATAATCGATACTACATTATGAGCCAGTTATCAACCTATAAAAGAAAATGAAAAAGAGGTGGATTTTTTTAAGCAAGTCTTTTATGATACTGCAGATAAAACTACCCGGCAACTAAGCCCTACAGCTTGCCGCAATGTTTTATTTATTATGTTGTACCCAGGCTACCCAATGCTGGAACTGCCTTTTCAATTACTGGAAACATTGCTGGAGATAGATAACCAATTAGGCAGCTGGCGCTACCGCCACATTAACATGGTGCAACGCATGATATGTACACGCATTGGCATAGGAGGCAGCACTGGCGCAGGTTACCTACAAGGCGCTATGGACAGGCATTATATTTTTAAAGAAATTTCTCAACTAAATAGTTTTTTAATCGATAGAAGGAAGCTACCAATATTACCCAAAGCACTGTCAGAAAAATTGAGCTATAGTTTTTAATATAATATGCCCGCAAAGGATAAATAACAAGTTGAAAGGTTACATGATTTTTTGTTGCAAATCCGCAGATTGATTATTGCATATCTACTAATTTTCGGTAAAAGATAAATCATCTAATGTTTAACCTATATCAGCCTATACCATTTAATAATTAGTTAGTGGCTAGTTATTATTTTGTTATCTGCAATACTGTACACCTGTAAAATACCACCTTTGCACTTTATAAATAGTACTATTTTAAAAGCGGCAAAGCAACTTATAGTACTTACATTTTTTGTAAGCATTTGATATATAATTACAAATTAATTTTTTACACTTAAAAATTTTACACTTTAAACAAAATATATTTTATGAAATTGAGAATGGCTTTATTGGTAATTTTTTCGTCCACTTATTTTTTTTCACAAGCACAATTGCAAACAAAAACGCAAACAAAAGAATCGGCCCAAAAGGTTCAGCTTGGCTTAACAGGTGGGCTTACTTTTAACAATGTTTCTGGCAATGGCATGTCGGCAAAATTTAAAAGTAGTGTTTATGGCGGCGGTTACGCATTGCTGCCCGTAGGCAACAAGCTTAGTATCCAGCCAGAAGTGCTGTACAATTCTATGTCTGTATCCCGCAGTAATTTTACAACTTTTTATGTTGATAATAGCCGGCCAGATTCAAAAGAGAACTTTAACGTAGCCTACTTAAGCATCCCCATCTTAATAAATTATAAGCTGTCTCCAAAGTTTACTATCAATGCAGGCCCGCAATACAATATCCTAATATCCAGCGATGAAAACTTAATGTATAACAAGCAGGCATTTAAAAATAACGATTTTGGCATCAGGGGTGGGTTGCAGTATGCAGCTTCGCCCAATATTAGCTTCTTCGGCAGTTATTATAATGGCCTAAACAATGTAAATAATATTGATGACAGGTATAAATGGATAAATAAACAAGTACAGATAGGAATAAATGTGGCCCTATTTAACGCCAAATAATTATACAATTTCAACATAAAAAACCTGATAAAATGTATGCATCATAAATACATTTTAACAGGTTTTTTTATTGGTGCTGCCTTTTCCGGTGAGCCACCTTTTAGAGGTGGCTCACCGGAAAAGGCAATCAACTCAAAACTTATTAAATCATTTCTTTTAACTGTGCTACAACGGTATCAATTTCCGCA
>JANXVN010000146.1 GCA_025351645.1 Ferruginibacter sp. | reverse complement strand
GTTCACCTCTTCCCATACCGAACAGAGAAGTTAAGCCCCTTATGGCCGATGGTACTGGTATTCCAACCGGGAGAGTAGGTAGCCGCCATATTCATTTAATTAGCCGCACATCTTTATGATTGTGCGGCTTTTTTATGCCTTTATTATAGACTCAATCTAGAGTAACTAAAATTCTTTTCTAATATATTATCAAAGCTTCTTTTGCGTAGCAGACTATAACCTACCATAATTTGATTATGTAACCTATTCACGTGGTTTAAACTTTTACCAATCGGGGAGCCAATTGCAAGCAGTTGAACCTTAAGGTAAAGTGTTGGACTGGGCTGCTTTTGCGAGTTTAACAGGTGAATAAACTTATTAGGTTATATGCAACCATTACAAAGCACATGTTTGTTTCTGTTGCACAAAAATCATCTATACAAAATCTCTGTACACCGAAACCTCTTAATCCTGTTCTCCGCATCGCCCACGCCTTTTATACTATTCCAATATTTTAGCAAGAGACAACAGCTGGTGACATATAAACGCATGGTAACCGGACTTAAATACTTTATTCCGGTCTATGTCTTCTCAATTAAAAAGACTCGTCATTCTTTTGCTATGAGAAAACATCTTAATAAACTATCTCATAATTATACCATCGTTATAATCCAAAGTAAAAGGATACTCGCTAAATTAATATTTTCTTTAGTATATCTCAATCTTAGTGTCTTCATTTTATCTTACCGTTATAAGTTTACCCAAAATAGTGTTTAACCATATAAATTTTTCTTTATATTTCTTTATATTTCTTGTAATTATGCTAATCATATTGTAAAATTACTATCGAGTGGTTTTACCTTATAATTTACATAACTCAATATTAAACAAAAATATACGTTCATTTTATTACTTGTTTAATCCAATCATTCACAAAGACTTACCTCTTAATAAACTATGAAAAATGAAAAAAATGTACTTTTTTATCTTTTTAATATTAATAATATTCACAGTAGCCCCATTACTATCTAAAGGGCAAGACTGTTCACATTTAACTGCTACTTTCAAACCTTACGAATCCCGTTGTGCGGCAACTGGCTCCATTAAAGTATTTGCAACTGGTGGGTCTGGATCTTATAAATACAAAACTGTAGGACCGGTTAATTCAAACTTTACTACTTCAGATTCAATCACAGGGTTATCGGCTGGCACATATTCAGTTGTTGTAACCGATATTGTTTCTAATTGTACATTTAATCAATCAGGTATTATTGTTGACGGTACTTATAAGGATCCAAGATTTGCGTTGACTAAAACAGATGTTAGTTGTGATAACCAAAATAATGGAAACATACAGGTAAGTGGTCAGCAATATGGTAGGGCTCCATTTCTTTATTCTATTATAGCGCCTTCTACAACTGGCATTGGAACTAGCAATAGTAATGGATTTTTCGATAATTTAGCTCCAGGGAACTATACAATCAGGATGACAGATTCTTGTGGAGGTGTTCAAACAAGGCAAATCATGATGAATGGATATAGCTGGTATATCGATGGCTTTAACTTTAATAAAACAGGCTGCGATTCAGCTACAGGATATATAAAAGTAATTGATAGCAAAGGCAATATTAGCACTGTCAGTGGCATTGCAGGTTTTAGTTATGGTATTGTTAGGGAACCTGGCGATACTGTATGGTCAACTAACCCAAGTTTTATATTTAACCTCAAAGGGCGCAATAGTTTTACCGTAGTAGTAAAAGACAATTGTGGGGAAGTTAAAAAGAAAGATGCTGCATTGATAATTATTCCAGTTATAGGTACGATTGTAATCAGTAAAAAAAAGTGTAGTAGTTTCATCGCAACGGTAATTGGAACAACGAATTTTTTTAATCCTAATTATTGTTTGCTTGATAACAGTAATATATTAATTAGTTGCAACACTACAGGTATTTTTACTAACCTGGCGTATGGCAGCTATTGTATTAAAGCTCATGACTCTTGCACAGATACAACAATAACGACATGCTTTACTTCGACCCCTCCGCCATTAAGCATTAATAATACTGTGCAAATAACTAATGAAATATGCGCAAGTTTTACTGGTTCAATTACAGGGCAATCAAATTTAACCTCCCCTAGTTATTGTTTACTTGATTCTACAAATGTGATAATAAGATGCAATACCAATGGAATATTTAATAACCTGCCTTACGGAAAATACTGTATAAAAGTAACCGATGGCTGCAGGGACACTACAATTATAACTTGTTTTTCTGCTACAAAGCCAATACCTTTTGTATCTGCTATTATTACCCCTAATTATATAAGCTGTACCAAATTTGGAATTATTGTGGGAGGAAATAATTTAACTGCGCCACAGTACTGTTTATATAATAATCTAAATGTGGTAATAGCCTGCAATACAACAGGTATATTTAATAATCTTCCATCTGGCAGTTATTGTACAACGGTGCATGACTCCTGTTTTGATACTACTATTACAAGATGTTTTACTGCTGGCCCACCTCCCATAACAAACGACATAATTACAGCCGTAACTAATAAAACCTGTTCAACCTTTACAATATCCGCAAGTAGCGTCAATATAAAAAATGGTTGGTACTGCCTATATACAGCCAGCGATTCATTGATTAATTGTGATAGTTCTGGCATATTCAATAATCTACCATACGGAGCTTATTGCATCAAGGTGAAAAATGAGTGCCCGGATACTTCTTTCACAAAATGTTTTACAGGTCAGCCTAACTATCCCTCGGTGAACAATACAGTAACCTTTACAAATACAGCCTGCGCTACTTTTTCCGCTAAAATTACGGGGCAAACTAATTTAACTAATCCTAATTATTGTTTATATGATAGTGTAGGCGGACAAATAATATGTAATACCAGTGGGCAGTTTAATAATTTAGCTTACGGCAAATATTGCATTAAAATAGTAAATATGTGCTACGACACCACAATATTGAGGTGCTTTACAGCTTTGCCTGCAGCAGTTAAAATTGTTGTAACTACAGCTCCATCCTGCTCATACAATTTTGCAAAATTTAGTATTAATGTTTTAAGCGGCGCTTTGCCATTCAACGTAAAAATTTATACAGCCAGTGGAAGTTTATTTTTTAATAATAATTATACTACTAATAATATAACCATTGACAATATTCCAGGAACGGTTGCTGGCCAGCAGTATAAAATTTTTGTGGCAGACAATTGTGGAACAAAAGATTCCGCAACCCTTAATGCAGTAAAAAGCTATGTTAACCATACAGCTTCTCCAAGCGGAAAATGCCCAAGCGGCACTTTTGTTAACGGATCAGGAGATATAAATACAACAGCAGCTACCAACATGGGATCGCTTACCGTCAGGGTAATAAATAAAGATAATGCAGCCTTGTCGCCACAGTTATCTCCCAATACAGTTGCCGGTGGAGTATATACTTTTCAAGACCTTGGCCCTGGTACATATATTTTAAGCTACAAGGCCAATGACCCTTGCAATATTTATCTTTACGATACAGTTGTGGTATCGCCATATAGTTATCCAACTTTAGGAAGGTCTTCTGGGTACCAGTGTGATGTAAATGGTTTTAGCATGGGGGCCGTTGTATCTAACGGGGTAGGGCCGTTTGCTTATGAAATTATTGGGAGTTCGCCCAGTACTCCATCAATAGTTGCACCACCACAAAGCAGCCCGATATTCTTTATTAACAACGGTATCAATTATTCTCTCGTAAGGCTAAGGGCTGTTGATGGCTGTGGAAATGGCACATTAAATGATGCCAGCATTTTGCCGCTTGCAAACAATGGTATAGTGAACACCTATAATTGTTTTGAAATAGCCACTACGCTTAGTATTGATACGGTATACGGATCAACCTATTCGTGGTATAAAAAAAATACAGATAGCAGTACGGATAGTGTGTATTTAGGCTCTTCGGCAAGCTATTACATACCCAAGGTGCTACCAACAGATACAGGCATATACATTTGTAATTTAATAGTAAATGGCGGCTGTATTACAAGGGCTTACAAGTATCATTTAGATGGATCTTGCACCCATGCTTTACCAATTACTTTACAAGATTTTAAAGGTAAATTTATATCCAATATTGTTTTATTAAATTGGAAAACAGCATTGTTGCCCAATGTAAAAACTTTTATACTAGAGCGAAATAATGGCAATAATAATTTTACCGAAATTGGCCGCGTTATTTGTGATTATTCGATTAGCACTGGGCTGTACAGCCTTTTTGACCCAAAACCTGAAAATAAAAATTATTATAGGTTAAAGTTTGTATATTTCGATGGAACATTTTCTTACAGCAATACAGTAGCGTTACATAAAAATGTTTCTTTTGGCAATATCCAGATATATCCAAACCCGGTACATGATGTGCTCAATATAGATTTTAAAGGCACTTATGGTCATAATTATAAAATAACGTTGCTTTCAGCCTTAAGCCAGGTTGTTAAAGAAATTAAATTTAGTAGTACTTATAGCAATTATTTACAAATATTAAGAACAAAAAATACAAGCAGCGGAATATACATTTTAAAGATAATTGACATCGTTACAAACGAAGAAATGTCACAAAGGGTAATTTATAGATAGCATTTATTAGTTGATTTAGCTATTGTTTTATAGTTTTACAAAAATAAATTAAAATATTTGGCAAATAGTGTTTCATTTTAACCGATAAACGCTACCTTCGCCGTCCAAAAATAAAAGGTTCAAAATGCCTACAATACAACAGTTAGTTAGAAAAGGAAGAGAAATAATAAAAGCCAAGAGTAAATCAAGGGCTTTGGATGCATGCCCTCAGCGCCGTGGCGTTTGTACAAGGGTATACACTACCACACCTAAAAAACCAAACTCTGCG
>JANXVN010000313.1 GCA_025351645.1 Ferruginibacter sp. | reverse complement strand
ATATAAAAACTTTTTTATTATCGGAAAGATGTTTTCCGTTTGTACCCTGATGTTTCCTTTTTGCATGATTATGATTTTTGATGTACTTGTCAAAGAAAATACCAAACATTAAAAATGTGACAAGATGACAAGGAAAGTTACACCGTACTTTAAAAGAGTATAAAGAAATTCCCTACCGTTTTACATGGGCTATTGTATGTGTCAGACAAAATGAATTATACGAAGGTGCCATCAATATAAATTTATTCAGGCCCCCCAAGGGCAAACGGCCACTGTTTTTTATATTTTGCCATGGCAATATAAACAGTGAGCCCGCTACCAAAAACCACCAGGAATGAAATGATAATTGTTAATCCGGTGGCATAAAAAATAAATAGCCACATAGCAATGGCAAGCAATACTGGCAAGGGATACAAGGGCATTTTAAATGGCAGCTGTTGGGTACCGTTCCGTTTGTGCAATAGCACTACCCCTATTGCCTGGCCTACAAACTGTACCATTATGCGCATGGCTAAAATACCATCAATAATATGCTTCATTTTAAAGAGCATGCTAAATACAAACGCAATACCAGCCAATACCAAAAGCGATACGTATGGAAAGTTTTTAGTGGGGTGAAGCTTGCCAAATATTTTAAAGAATGCGCCGTCTGCCGCAGCAGCATAAGGCACCCTGGAGTAACCGAGCATTACTGCAAATAGCGATGCTAGCGCTACCCACAAAATCATTATCGTGCCTACTTTTGCAGCTGTTTGGCCATACAAACGTTCTAAAAAAGTGCTGACCACAAAATTATTCTGCCCACCATCCTGCCAATGCTTTATTTCTTGCCAGGGTATTACGCTGCTTACACTCATGTTCATAGCTAAATATAAAACGGCAATGCCAATTACTGAAATGAACATGCTGCGAGGAATATTTTTTCCGGGATTTTTTATTTCGCCTCCTAAATGGCATACGTTGTAATAGCCGAGGTAACTGTAAATTGTTTTTACGCAGGCCTGTCCAAAGGTGAAAGATAATAATTGCCCCCAGCTAAAATCGCTGGCGATATTTTTTAAAGGTTCTAAAAAGTGGCCGTTGGCAATGCCGCCAACGATTATCCAGCCTAAGGTTAATACTACACCCGTCCATAAAAGCACGCCTATTTTGCCGATGCTATCTATTTTTCTATACAATAAAAAAGTGATGAAAATTATTACTGCGCCGGAAACCGCCTTTGCCTCCCACTCTGTTAAATGCACCAGGTAACCTAAATACTGCGAAAACCCGATAGCTGCAGAAGCCGCTACCAGCGGGGCTTGTATAACTGTTTGCCAAACGTACAAAAAGCTCATCATGCGGCCCATGCCGTTTTTACCATAGGCTTCTTTTAAAAAATTATAGCTACCACCAGCCATTGGGTAAGCCGCACCGAGTTCGCTCCAAATCATGGCATCTATCAACGAAAGTATGGCGCCTGCTATCCATGCGTACAAAAACATGCCGCCCAATAGCCCCATCACAATTGGTAATGTTACAAAAGGGCCAATGCCCACCATATCTATCATATTAATTACCGATGACTGAAAAAGGCCCAGACGGCGTTGCAATGTTGGTGTAGCTTCCATAAAAAAATTGAGTACCGAAATTACACTGTAAGGTTGATAAATGTTGGTGGGAAATTTTTTAAAAGAGGAATAAATAAACGTAAAATAAACAGGCCTCCTTTTGGGAAGCCTGCTTATTACGAAACCATTTTAACCAAAAACAAAAAAATCTCTAACTCTATTAGGGCAATTTATTTATCTTATTTATTGAATGGATAAAAACATAACGCTAAAGGCTATAAAATATTTTACCAACTGGCACTAAAAGCTTTATTAAATTCAGGGAAGGTTTGTGTTTTATAAGCCCCTTCGCCAAAAAACTTTAAGGGCGCTTCAATTTCTTTAGTTTTCATATAGCCTGCAAGTGGCGCCGGCTGTGCGGTTGCAGTAGTTAAAAATACAGTAGTAGGAAAACTCATTTGGCCGTACAAAAAAAATACTGCTAACTCATTTACTTTGTTGAGCTTACTGTAACCGTATTTTTTACCGTTCCATTCTATTGAATCTTTTCTTTCTGCATCTAATTTAAGGGCGTAATAATGCTTATTAATATATGCCGCTACTTTTTGGTTGCTGTAAGTTTCTTTATCCATCACCTTGCACCAGCCACACCAGCCAGTGTACACATCTACCAGTATTGGCCTGGGTTCTTTTGCATACGCAGCCTGTAATTCTGCTATGGTTAGCCACTGTACTTTTTCATTGGATGGCATAAAAGAAACAACCACTAAAAATAAAATAGCAATAATAAAATAACGGGTAACTTTTTGCATAACATAATTGTTTAGTAGCTTAGCCGATCATATAACGACAAATCAATGTATAAAATTGTTGTAGCCATCACAGGTGCCAGTGGGTCTATTTATCCTAAAGTTCTATTAGACAAATTAATGGTTATAAAAGAACAATGGAGCGATCTTGGAGTAATTTTAACAGATAACGCCAAAGAAATATGGAAAACAGAGTTAGATAATGATGATTATAAAAATTATCCGGTAAAATTGTATACCCAGCAAGATTTTATGGCACCTTTTGCTTCTGGGTCCGGACAATATAATTGCATGATTATCATCCCCTGCAGCATGGGTACGCTGGGCAGGATAGCTGGCGGAATTAGTAATGACCTTATCACCCGGTCTGCAGATGTTATTTTAAAGGAGAGAAGAAAATTAATTTGTGTAGCAAGAGATACGCCTTACAGTTTGATCCACATCCGTAATATGGAAACTATTACGTTGGCAGGTGGTATTATTTGCCCTGCTACTCCTTCTTTTTATAGCAAGCCTAAAACGTTGGAAGAAGTTGCTGCTACGGTTGTTGATAGAGTTTTAGATTTAGCAGGGTTGAAGATTGATAGTTTTAGGTGGGGGAAATAATTATTGTTTTTTGTTTGGGTTTATTGTTTTTGTTTTGTTAGGTACGCACAGTATTTTGATAGAGTTTTACTTGCCGTCCAACTTTTAGGGTTTAAGCGTATGCTTTAATATTATGCCCTCTCAGAGATGATTACAGGTGTTTTTAAAAGTAGATGGCCTTACTTTATTTTTCGTAAAGTAAGGCCATGTATAATTTTAAATACTATCTTATTACCTCAAATCCACCACCTCTGCTCCCGGGTATTTCTTTGCGTCAAATACAAATTGGGCATCGCTTACTGGTGTAGCAGTATTCATGCTAGCAACAGAGTAGGTGTATTTATTGCCTGCTTTTTCAAAAACTTTAGTGCTGCTAATTGTTTGTGTTGCTTTATCTACGTATACTAAAACTTTAAAAAATGGCTTGCTTTTATCAATTGGCGTTAATTCTAATTCCTGTATTTTTTTTCCTCCCACGGTAGTTTCGCCATTCAGTTTATACAAAAAATCTTTATCGTAAAAGTTGGTGAATATTTTTTGCGGCGTAAGGCTATTGGCTGTTGGGTCCACCTTTGTAATGGTTACTTCGTTGGCGCTTTTATCGTATGTTGAAATATTGGCACCGTCACAAAAAATTTCTTGTCCCGTTACGCTTACATGGTATTTGGTCCCCTTCATGTAAACAATACCGGTTTTAGTCCCCAGGTTTTTGCCTGCGTTATTTTCAATTTTTAAAGAAAATTTTGCTTCAACGCCTTTAAATGTTTTAAACTTAGCACTAACGGCATCTAAAATTTTTTTGGCATCGGGGTCATTGTTCCCCATACCTTTTGGCTGTGCAAATACATTATTAATGTTGGCAGCAAATAAAAATACAATCGTAATTATTTTAATCATTTGTAGTGGGTTTATATACTTCTTTTTCAAAGAAGATACCAAAGATAAGCGAATAGACACTTTTATAAGTTTCAGGTTTAAAGTTGTTCCTTATCAAAGTGTTAATCTGACTGTAAACAACGATATTTTTTTTAGAGAATCGTTGTTACAACTTATCTAATTCAATGCCGTTAAGTTAAGACCTTTCCTCTCCTTTGGAGAGGGTTAGGGTGAGATAAAGACAAACATATAGATTCTTAACTTAACGACATTGTTATCTAATTATATTTTGCAGTGCTTCAACACTCAACATTTCAACTTCGCTATTGATTCATTTCGTAATCATTTAATTATCATTTAGCATGATGGAAAAAAGTATTGCCCAACCCGAAGCTGTGGCTTACAAATCAACAAAAATCACTGAATTTTTATGGTGGCTTTCAACCGCCGAAAAAGAATTATTGGCAGATGCCGTAGTAGATAGGAACCGGCATACAATAATAGGGATGACTGTTTTAGCTACCTGGGCACTTGCTTCGATGGCGTGGACGTATTTTTTCAGTACCGTTGCTACAAATAAATGGCTAGCCATCCCGTTAGGTTTTTTTATGGGCTTCATCATACTTACCATTGACAGGGCGTTGATAAAAGGCATCAACAAATCATTTAAAAATAAATTACTACCGTTACTTTTTAGAGGGATGCTGGCCATAACCATCGGTACGTTTATGGCTCAGCCAGCCTTACTGTATATGTTTAATAAAGAAATAAAACTACAAACATCATTAGATAACGAAAAAAAGAAACAGGTAAAAAGCCAGGAATTAAATGGCCTGTTTAAGAATAAGAAAGCCGAACTTTTGACAGCAAAAGAAAGCCTGCAAAAAGAAATGGCTTTAAAATATTCGGATGTAATAAAAGCTAGAGAAAATTTTTTAGCCGAAACTGACGGTACCGGCGGAACGGGTAAAGTTGGCATAGCGGCTGTTGCACTAACTAAGAGAAACGAATACCAGAAATTAGATGAAGAGTACAAACAACTGGCAAACACTAACCTGCCGAAAATAACTGCGGTAGAAACGGAATTGAAAACAGTGGATGATACCATAAAAAAAGAAGAAGCTACATTTGAAAATTATTTTAATGATGGATTTTTAACGCAGATAGAAGCGCTTAATAATTTGATAAAAACCAACCCTGCATTGCAGTTTAGATATTATTTGTTGGTAATAATTTTATTATTGATCGAACTGATGCCGGTAATCGCCAAGACTATATTACCATCCGGCACATACGATGAAAAGGCGATGCTGCGGGAAAACATGGAGAAAGAGATTGCCCGTTCCAACATCAGCAAAGAGCAAAAATTGAAGGAATTATATCTTACTAAATCCGAACAGATGGATACAGAAGCCATCACTGCTTTTTTTGATATTACCAAAGAGGCACGCATTGAAAAGATAAAAACCTTCAGCAATAAATGGAAAGAAGATAGAGATAAGGATAAAACTTTCGCCAGCCTTTGGAAGAGCATGAAGCGGGAGATACTTACGGGAGAAGAATTCTAAAGGAGAATGTCTGATGGCTGATTTTTTTGATGCCTGATATGTGCGATGGCCGAGTACTTCACGAATTGAAGAAAATCAGACATCGCACATGATAAATCAGACATAAAAATTATATCATTTCACTTTGCAACAAAGGATTTTTTATTGCCAATTTCCTATCAGCAAATTCTTTGGCAGCTTTAATAAAACTTACAAATATCGGCTGGGGATTTTCAACCGTGCTTTTTAATTCGGGGTGGTATTGTACGCCGATGAAGAACGGATGGTCCTGCAATTCAATTATTTCTACCAAGCCTGTACCGGGGTTTTTTCCACTTGCCTGCATGCCCGCATGCTCAAACTGGTCCAGGTAAGCATTGTTAAATTCCCAGCGGTGGCGGTGCCGCTCGCTTATAGAAGATTCTCCATAAATAGCATGTGCCAGCGTGCCTTCTTTTATTTCGCAAGGGTAAGCGCCCAAACGCATGGTGCCACCTTTTGCCTTAATTTTTTTCTGCGCTTCCATCAGGTCAATTACCGGGTTAGGGGTATCAGCCTGCATCTCTGTAGAGTTAGCATCTTTTAAGCCCAGCACATTCCTTGCAAATTCAATGGCGGCCATTTGCATGCCGAGGCAAATACCAAAAAATGGCAACATATTTTCCCTGGCATATTTTACGGCTATTATCTTGCCTTCTACACCCCTCATACCAAAGCCGGGCGCTACTAACAAGCCATCAAGGCCGCCTAATTTTTCTGCTACGTTTTCATCGGTAATAGTTTCGCTATGCACATTTACTATCTGCACTTTGCACTCATTAGGCGCACCTGCATGCACAAAAGATTCTAAAATCGATTTATAAGCATCTTGTAACTCAATGTATTTACCAATTAAGCCAATGCTAATTTTACTGGATGGGTACTTCAATTTATCTAAAAATCCTTTCCACTTTGCCAGTTCAGGGGCTGAGTAACCATTAATGTGTAGTTTCTTCAATACAATTACATCCAACCCTTCCTGCAGCATTTTTAAAGGCACTTCGTAAATTGAATTGGCATCTATCGCTTCAATAACGGCTTCTGTTTTTACATTACAAAACAGGGCTATTTTTTTTCTTAATTCTAAATTTAACGACCTTTCTGTACGGCATACAATAATATCCGGGTGCACGCCATTTTCACTCATCATTTTTACGCTATGCTGCGTTGGCTTTGTCTTTAATTCTTTTGCTGCCTTTAAATAAGGTATCAGTGTAAGGTGCACTACCAGGCAATCTTCTTCTTCCATCTGCCATTGCAACTGGCGCACGGCTTCCACAAAAGGAAGGCTTTCAATATCACCAACGGTGCCACCAATTTCTGTAATCACAATATCATATTTTCCGCTATCGCCAAGCAGCAGCATCCTGCGCTTTATCTCGTCTGTTATATGCGGCACTACCTGCACTGTTTTGCCCAGGTAAGCACCTTCTCTTTCTTTATTAATAACGGTTTGATAAATACGGCCGGTAGTAACATTATTTGCCTGTGTGGTATGGATGTTTAAAAAGCGTTCGTAATGCCCAAGGTCAAGGTCGGTTTCCGCACCATCTTCTGTTACATAGCATTCGCCATGTTCGTAGGGGTTTAAAGTACCAGGGTCTACATTTATGTATGGATCAAATTTTTGAATGGTAACTTTAAGCCCGCGGGACTGCAACAATTTAGCAAGAGAAGCCGCTATTATGCCTTTGCCTAAAGAAGAAGTAACACCACCTGTTACAAAAATGTACTTAGCCGTTTTCATTATTTATCTGTTTTGAATTTGTCAAATTAATGGACGAAACAAAAAAATTACATGCATAGAAATAAAATGTCCTAGTTGGATAGGTGTTACAAAAGCCAACTTTCAACTAAACATATTAATTATACAGCAAAAATTCGAAATGATTATTTGGTTTTTATTCTGGATGACCAGCGGAAAAATATAGGTTGTGTATCCGAGCGGTCATGTAAAATTACAGCAAATAATCCGGAGGAGAAAATTTAAACTACTCGTTTGTAAAAATATGTGTTGTTAAAAATAAACAACCCTTACCAGCAATAGGTTTCAGGCTACAAAATAATTGATTACCAATTAATTGACAAACACTAATTACATCATCTAAGAAATATATATTACATTACCAATAACATTAATATAGGTATTTTGCTTATAAATTGAGAGCAAATTCTGTTTTAAGGCTTTACGTAAAAACATCTGCAAACTTTAGTATAAAACTTTTGTTTAGCAGCCCGTGCGGTTGTAATTTTAGCCATCATTTTAAAAAGCATTGTCATTGATTTAATAAACAAAAAAAATATGGGTGTTACTAAAGATAGTTTTAAGGCAAAAGCAGATGTTGTAGGGGCAGAAATTAAGGCCTTACTAAAAGAGCATGGCGATAAAAAAATTGGAGAAGTAACATTAAGCCAAATTTACCAGGGCATGAGGGGTATTACCGGCCTGGTATCTGAAACATCTTTATTAGATGCGCAGGAAGGCATCCGTTTTCGTGGTTATACAATACCTGAATTACAAGTAAAATTACCTAAAGCTATTAATGGTACAGAACCTTTGCCAGAAGGGCTTTTTCACCTAATGTTGATGGGCGAATTGCCTACTGAAGCCGATGTACATGAATTAACCGCCAACTGGCAACGCCGTAGCCACGTGCCGCACCATGTATTTGCTACTATAGATGCATTGCCAGTAAGCAGCCACCCGATGACGCAGTTTGTAATTGCCATTATGGCCTTGCAGACTGAAAGTACTTTTGCAAAACGCTACGCTGCAGGCATGAGCAAGAAAGATTATTGGGAAGCAACTTTTGATGATTCGATGGACCTGATTGCCCGCCTGCCAAGGGTTGCGGCATACATTTACAGGCGCAAATATAAAAAAGGCGAACATATACAGCCAAATGGCTTACTCGATTGGGCTGGCAATTTTGCCCACATGATGGGCTATGGAGATAATGATGGCTTTAAAGAATTGATGCGCTTATATATGACTATACATGCAGACCATGAAGGTGGAAACGTTAGCGCACATGCCACACACCTAGTTGGCTCTGCACTCAGCGACCCCTACCTTTCCTTTGCTGCTGGCATGAATGGCTTAGCTGGCCCATTGCATGGCTTAGCTAACCAGGAAGTAATAAAATGGATATTTAAGATGAGGGAAGAACTGGGCGTGGAAACACCTACTAAAGAACAGATTGAAGAATATGTAAAAACAACTTTGGCTAATGGAAAAGTTGTACCAGGCTATGGGCATGCAGTGTTGCGCAAAACAGACCCCCGCTTTACGGCACAAATGGAATTTGGCAAAAAACATTTGCCGGATGACCCACTGGTAAATACCGTTTGGAATATTTACGAAGCAGTGCCCCCATTGCTGCAATCTTTAGGGAAAATTAAAAACCCGTGGCCTAATGTAGATGCGCATAGTGGTGCGTTACTGGTTCATTATGGCATGGTGGAATATGAATTTTATACCGTTTTGTTTGGCGTATCAAGAGCGCTAGGTGTACTCGCTAGCCTTTGCTGGGACAGGGCTTTAAGCTTTCCGCTGGAGCGCCCAAAATCTGTAACGACAGACCTGGTAAAAAAATGGCTGGACGGAAAAGAAGATATTTGGGGCGATTAATTTTTGCCTGATAAATAATACAAGCCTCGATTTTTTCGGGGCTTTTTTATTGCAAAAATTTTAAAAGCTATACATTTTTTGTTCCGACTAATACACAGCTATGTTGGGCTTCATAGGCTCGTCCGAATGGCAGCTGGGCGGACGTCGCACTCTTTTACATTTTTTTTCAGGAATCTTTAGCCACATATTAGGTAGAAGCAAAACATACTGCGGCACCTGGCAAATAAAACCTGATGCAATTAACTGCTAGTTAAGCTACCAAAACATTTTTCACTACAATTTTATGTTTTACATTTACTAAATACAAACTCCCTTAAAATGACGATATCTGTTTTTCTGGGCCACCAGTGGCGCAGTTTTTGGCGGGCACGCAATGCTAATAAAAGCCTGTTACTGCAAATTATATTGGGCATTTTTTACTTTCTTATATTTTTAGAAATTGCCGGGCTTGGGGTTGCGCTTCCCTTTTTGTTGAAAGAAAAAATGCCGGATAAAGATCCTGTTGCTTTATTTTGTTCCTACATTATTTACTATTTTTTAATTGGGCTTCTTTTCAGGTTCCAGTTGCAGGAGCTGCCATCGCTAAGCATACAGCCTTATCTTACCCAAAATATAAAAAGGCGTAGCATGCTGCGATTTTTAAATGTAAGGTCACTGATACATGTAATTAACTTTTTGCCGCTGTTTGTTTTTATACCTTTTACGGTGGTGGTTATTGCTCCAGCATACGGCACACTTGCCGCAATAGCATTTTTAGTAGCCATGGTTTCACTGGTGCTCAACAATCATTTTTTTAATATGTACATTAAGCGTAAATCTATAAACAGCATTGGCTGGTTGATAGGTATTGTACTAATTATCGCTGCACTAAAAGGGCTGGATTATTTAAAAGTATTATCGTTTGAGAATACCTCTTCAAAAATATTTGTTAGCTTCCTGCATCACCCATTGCTTTGTATACTACCGGTTGCGTTGGCAATTGCCACTTTTATACTAAACAATAATTATCTGCGCAGCCATTTATATATTGAAGAATTAACCAGCAACCGCAAGTTGAAAGTGAGCAAAAATTATACGTTTTTAAATAAGTATGGCGATATTGGTGAAATTATTTCGCTGGACTTAAAATTGATCTTCAGGAACAAACGCCCAAAATCGCTTATCATTTTATCAAGTGTCATCTTATTTTACGGATTTATTTTTTATCCACAATACCTTCGTACAGGTAATTTTACTGTGCTCTTTCTTTTTGCATTACTCATTACCGGAATGTTCATTACCAATTATGGACAATTTTTATTTGCCTGGCAAAGCAGTCATTTTGATGGCATGATGAGCTACAATATTAACATGAAGCAATATATAAAAGCTAAGTTTTTATTGTTTGTAGTGGTATGTTCATTGCAGTTTTTAATTGCTAGTTTTTACGGCTTTATGGATTGGCACATATTGCCCATTCAATTAGCAGCGTTTTTATACAGCATTGGCGTAAACTCTTTTATAACCATTTACGCAGCTACGTACAACTATAAATATATAAACTTAACCAAATCCGCTACCATGAATTTTCAGGGAATAGGTGGCACCCAGTGGTTACAATCTTTATCAATTGCCTTTGGCCCCGCCGTGATATTTTATTTACTGTTTAGATTTATAGGGTTTTGGGCAGCTATCATTGCCTTTTGCAGCGTAGGCATTGGCGGCTTAATTTTTAATGATATGCTGATAAACTGGCTGGCAGGGCAATTCAACATCCGCAAACATAAAATATTAGAAGGCTTCAGGGAACGCTAAATATAATAGCATATCTGCCAAATACAGAGCTGGCATAGGTTGTACCATCATCTTATAAAATAAAAATAAGCATAGTTTATGATCGAAATAAAAAATTTACAAAAAGCTTACAAAGGGATTACAGCTGTTAATATTGATAGCCTGGAAATAAACGCAGGCGAAGTGATAGGATTGGTTGGCAATAACGGCGCCGGCAAAACAACATTTTTTCGTTTGATCCTTGACCTTATCAGGGCAAATAGCGGCGAGATATTATCCAAAGGAAAATTGGTTACTGCTACCGAAGATTGGAAAAGCTATACCGCTGCTTATATTGATGACGGCTTTTTAATAGACTACCTTACTCCTGAAGAATACTTTTATTTTGTCGGAAAATTAAACGCATTATCTAACGCCGATGTGGATGATTTTTTGAAGAACTATACTGCATTTTTTGATGACTCCATCTTAAAAAAAGGTAAATACATCCGCGATTTTAGTAAGGGCAACCAGTTTAAAATAGGCATTATTGCAGCCTTGTTAACCGACCCTGAATTACTAATTTTAGATGAGCCTTTCGCTAACCTGGACCCTACTACACAATTACGTTTGGTGGATATGATAAAGGAGATGGCGGTTAAAAAACAGATGTGCATTATTGTAAGCAGCCACGATATTAACCATGTTTCTGAAGTAAGCAGTAGGATTTTGCTGATGGAAAAAGGCAAAATAATAAAAGATATTGCTGGTGGGGAGGCCGCTTATGAAGAAATGGTGGAATATTTTAAAGTAAAAACAGCCTGAATTAATTGTTAAGGAGAAGTTATTGCTTTTTTTACCACGCTTTGAAAGGAAAAACATATATTTGCAACTTAATTTAATACAATACAATTTTAAAAAATGGACAAAACACTAGGCACCGTTAAGTTTTTCAATTCTGAAAAAGGATTCGGTTTTATCAAGCATGATGATTCTAACAAAGAAACTTTCGTACATGTTAG
>JANXVN010000140.1 GCA_025351645.1 Ferruginibacter sp. | reverse complement strand
TGATGGTACAAACATATGGCACTTTAGCCATGTAATGCCAGGCGCTGTAATTGGTGAAAATTGTAACATCGGTCAAAATATTTTTATTGACAATAATGTGGTGATTGGGAATGGAGTAAAAATTCAAAACAATGTTTCTGTTTATAATGGTGTTGTGTGTGAAGACGAAGTTTTTATTGGACCATCTGTAGTATTTACAAATGTTATAAACCCACGCAGTGCAATAGAAAGAAAACATGAATTTAAAAAAACCATTGTAAGAAAAGGCGCAAGCATTGGTGCAAATGCAACTATTGTATGCGGCAACGAAATTGGACAATACGCCATGATAGGTGCAGGTGCCGTAGTTACTAAATGTGTAAAAGCATATGCTTTGGTAGTTGGCAATCCTGCAAAGCAAATTGATTGGGTGAGTGAGTTGGGAGACAGATTGATATTTGAAGAGCGAGGAAATGCGGTGTGTGAGGAGACCGGCTTTCGATACTTTTTGGAGGATGGAAAAGTTCAAAAAGAACCAGTGCTATAGGCTTCACGTCAATTTATTATTTCCTTCTTGGAAACGATTGGATCTATCTCTTTCGTTATGCTTTATTTGGCGGGGTAAATTTCACTTTTGTGAATCTGTTGTACAGCGTTGGAGTGATTTTTAGTTTTGTTGTTTGTCAACGTAGTATTTTTTGGCAGGGTAGAAAAGACGATTATGGCCAAGGTTTAAAAAATAAAAATGAGCACGACCTATTATTCTCAATACCGGCAAGATGAATTCATAGACAAGGTTGTTTTAAACAAAAAACAGAACGGCTTTTTTGTAGACATTGGAGCGCACGATGGAATCAGTTTTAGCAATTCCTATTTCTTTGAAAAGAACAGGAATTTTGCGGGTATATGCATTGAGCCAAACCCATCTGTTTTTGCGAAACTTGCTCAAAACCGGAAATGTGAAGTCTTAAACTGTTGCATTGGAAATGTAGTAGGGCCAGTAAAATTTTTATCCATTGAAGGCGCGGGAGAAATGCTGAGTGGTATTATAAGTTCATTTGATCCTCAACACGACAGCAGGATAATTGAAGAGTTAAAAACCAGCGGGGGCAGCAGTATAGAAATTGAGGTGCAATGTATCAAGCTTCAAAATATTTCTGCACTGGATAAACAAGAAATTGACTTCATGAGCATTGATACCGAGGGCAACGAAATACCCATTTTAAAAAGCATTGACTTTTCACAGTTAAACATAAAATGTATTGCTATAGAAAATAATTATGGCAGTAATGAAATAGAAAATATTTTAAAGGAAAACGGATTTGTAAAAATTGCCCGCTATGGAGATGAAATTTATATTCATAGCTCACTAAAAACTTTTGCGCTGGGATTAAGAAAATTTATTTTCCGGCTCAAAAAAAAGTTTCTCCAATAAATTAAAAACGCAGGATGGGCAGTATTCAAAAAAAGCAGCATAGCAAGTAAAATAATTTGTGAGTAAAAAAACAACAGGTACTGGTCGTATTCTTGCCCTTGATGGCTTTCGTGCTTTGGCTATACTTAGTGTTATCCTCTTTCATTATTTTTCGCACGAGGTTTTTTTTGCAGAATATTATCCCTATCACGATAAGTATAATTATTTCCACTATGGTGCCCTTGGGGTACATTTCTTTTTTATTATCAGCGGCTTCGTGATCTCCTATACGCTCACCAGGACAACGGACCTGGTTAGCTTCGCAAAAAAAAGATTTATCAGGCTCTACCCATCTTTATTCATAGCTGCGATCTTTATTTTTTTATTGTTTTACTGCCTGCAGCTACCTAATTTTTTCGCCGATGCCTCATCGCCGGCTAATCTCGTGAGTAGCTTAAGCTTTATCCCGCCGGCTTTTTTCAACAAGCTTTTCCATCTAAACCCGGAAATGTATTACATCAACGGCTCTTTTTGGTCACTCTGGCCGGAAATTCAATTCTACATCTTTAGCTCCGTTGTTTATTACTGGAACCCGGCAAAGTTTTTCCGGAATTTCTCCATTATCATCTTTGTTTTTATTTGCACAAACTGGCTTATATCAAACATTGCGGGTAGTAATTACTTCTCTATTGCGCTACCGCAGCAGTTTTTACAATCGTACATGTTCCTTAGCACAAGCATATTCAATCTATCGATCTACCTCGTATTCTTCACCGCAGGATTTATGTTTTTTACCTTGTATGATCTGCAACAGCAAAACAGAAGCTTGCCTACCGGCTTCCTGCCCTTTTTTGCCTTCATTCTCTCTTTCATGATCTATTGGGGAATCGGGTGGCAGAACCGGGTGGGCATCGTTATTATGATCATCCTGTTTTTCCTTTTTCTTTACAAACCAAACTTTGTGAAACTTTTCAGCAATAAATGGCTGGTAAAAATTGGGTATGCTTCTTATTTTATTTACCTCATTCACGAGCCAATTGGGGTGCTATTGATAAACAAACTAGTAACAGACAACCTTGTCTCTGTGATCACTGTTGTACCTCTTGTAACAGGTTTCATCATCCTGCTTAGTTTCCTGTCCACTAAATACATTGACAGTAATATTGCAGCCTATCTTAAAAAAGTTCTAT
This sequence comes from Ferruginibacter sp., assembly GCA_025351645.1. Classification (GTDB taxonomy): domain Bacteria; phylum Bacteroidota; class Bacteroidia; order Chitinophagales; family Chitinophagaceae; genus Ferruginibacter. Next base: position 102 of record JANXVN010000140.1, on the reverse strand, counting down.
CAAAACCACGGTATAATTATTAATGAGTAACACAGTGATAAGTGTAGAAAACATATCAAAACAATACCGCCTGGGAGATGTTGGAACAGGAGCGCTAGCTCA
>JANXVN010000118.1 GCA_025351645.1 Ferruginibacter sp. | reverse complement strand
TTTTTTAAACAAACAACCGCGGCCCTCCAAAGGCAGGTATTGTTTTACTACGTGGAATTATTTTACTAAGGATTCACCATTAATTTCGTCAGGGTTGTTGGGGCCGGTACGCATCCTGCAGCAAGAATAATTTAAGTGCATAATATATTTTATAACTCCGTGATAAAATATATTATTTTTTTGTTGTCTTTTTTCTGCAAAAATTTTTAACAACAAAATTAAAAATGAGGAGACCAGGACGATGGAATATTCGTTAACCCTGTTATCCCCCATAGGCGCGGGTTTGAAGTTTTAGGCGCAGGAATGAGGCGGTGGTTTTGTGGGCGGCCTTCCTGGGCCGAAATTGTTACTGCTATTGGATTGTTAGTAAATGATAAAAAAATATAAATGTTATCGCCAACGGTTTTCAAAGCTAGTGACTTCTATATTTTAACACTTTTATTTATCTGTAATACCATTCAATATTGCTAAGGCTACAGGTGCAGAACACACAACGGCGGCACTCCTTGTTAGTTACAGTTCTTTAAATGCTAGGCGAACACCAACAAGGGCTAAACAACCGGTGGCTTCAATATTTTACTCTTTATTTATCCGCAATTTTATCCATGAAGAGCAGTAACAACGGGCAACAGGACAGAGTGCCGAGTATACTGATTTATCATGAAAGATGCTGAGGAGCAGAACCCCTTGCTTTCTTTTCTGCTATTCTTTCTAAATATTCAACTACTAAATCATTTTCCGTTTCTTTTTGGATGTTTTCTTTTAATACTAATTGAAAACTTAAACTAGCATTACCACTTTTTAACAAAATAATATTACCAATAAGTTCATCAATAGTGCTCCAATCCATCACGTCAAAATCTTTGTTAGGTAAATCTCTATTCTCAAAAATATATGCATCTACAAAGCCATTGTACTTATCGTAAAGATTTATTTTTTTTTCTGTAATCACTTAATTTAAGTTTCAATAATGAAAAATGATTTTTGTAACATTAGGATTAGCTTTTAACGTAGGGTATTCATGTAGCCTCCATATACTAAGATTGTCAACTTGCTGTAGGGGTAACTGATAAACGTGTACTGTACCAGATGCACTTTTAGCAGCTTGAGTCGACAATCTTGCCCACCATTGATATGCTTGAGAAGCGGGTTGCCCATTGATAGCAGGGTAATAAGGCATTCCTTCTGTTAGTTTAATTAAATTCTGTCCAGCTCTTGTTTGACCTAACGTCTGAAATCCATCAGCAATAGCTGAGGCTTCCGTGCCAAGACCACTCCAAAAACTTATGCCCTTCCCCCCTTCAAATCTTATAGGAGTCATTAACCCTATAGTCGAAATCGCCGACTGCATCCTCATCTTTTCTGCCGCTGCGGCTCCATAAGTAGATATTATCCCTTCCCCCCTGATATTTGAAGCATCTCTCCATCCATTCTTAATAGAGGAGGAAAAAGTCCAGATCCCATCAACAATACCATATGCAATCTTTGACGCATAACCACCAGTAGTACGCTTGTTGAAATCGTCCCAACTCTGTCCCCAATTCTTTTGGGCAGGCTTTATCTCGGCTTGATGGCTTTGCATGTCGCTTATTACTGCTGACATGTCCAATTTTTTTGCCCTTGTCGCTGAGCCAACAACTTCAGATAACGTACTGGCGCTGGCCTTGTTTCGCCCTTCCATCTTTTGCCCATTGATAGAAGTATCACCTAAAGGGTCAGCATTATAAATTGGATTGTTTTCAAAAGTAGCGGAAGGGCTTAATGATACATTTGGACTTGGGTCGTTGTCCCACCTTCTTCCAATTCTTGAATCATATTCCCAGTATTCTGCCGTCGTTAAATTGTCGTTTATCTCTGTAGAGATTTCCTGCCCGTTGAAGCCATAGCGGTATACCCCAATAATAAATCAACCCTATCCCCTTTTAATCCTAACATACACTTCTGTGTTCATCCGCTCCGTTCCCTTGCTTTCAATTTTTTCTATGCCATGCTGGGTAAGGGTATCATTGTTAATTCGGATGGTAAATGTAAAGTCGTAGCCTTCTGCTGCCCTGTCGCTGCAGTATTCTAAATGTTCTGTGTAGGTGCTGTCTTTTAAAATATAAGTGCCACCGCCAGATGAGTAAGTGGCAGTAGTATCTTTTCCTTTTAGTAAGTCGTGCAGCATAAATGCAAAATGGGTGTTGTTGATTACCTTGATGAAAGAAATATTTTTGGTATACTGCGTTACAACTGTATCGCCTTTTTGTACCAGCGTACCGGTAATTAATTTCCAGGTGCCTTCTATAGGCAGGGATGGTGCTTTAACTTCTATACTTGTTTTTGCTGTACAAGATAGTAGTGTGCAAATAATTAATAATGGCCCGGTAATTATTTTCATGCGCTGGTAGTGCTTTGGTTTACAATTTTATATCTTAACCCTACTATCATTTCCTCATCTTTTTCAACAACTAAAATAAAACTAATTGCTTCCGCTATCTATTTTATTTTCTTCCGCTTGTACCATGATGTTGCTGCCTTTATAAAACAGGCTTTATGCCGGTTATAATTTTTCATGAGCCCAGGATTTTTCTGCCACTTTGCCCATTTGTTTTAAAATAAATTTTGGTGCTATGCGGCTAATTAATTTAAGCATTATTGCCATGCCAGGCAGTATTTCAAATTTATCTTTCATCAAACCTTTAATAGCAATAGAAACCAATTTATCAGGCTCCATCATCATCTTGCTATCAAAGTCGCCTGCAAATTTATCGCCCAAAGGCGTGTTTGTAAGCGGTGCTAATAATTCAAATACTTTAATGTTTGTTTTTTTTAACCGAATACGCAAACCTTGCGTATAGGCATGCAGCCCGGATTTAGTAGCACTATAAACTGGCGACAAAGCAAAAGGCACATAGGCTAAAGCAGAGGTGACATTTACTACAGCTGCTGTTTTTTGTTTTAGTAAATGGGGCAAAAACTGCTGTACCATCCATACCGGCCCTGATAAATTAATAGCAATCTCCCGGTTTACATCTTCCACGGTTATGGATGTATCCAGTAAATTAAGGTTACGCATTTCACCTGCATTATTTATTAAAATATTTAGGGTGGGAAATTGTATGGTTACCTTTTTAAAAAGTTCTATTATAGCTAATGGGTCGCTTACATCGCTTTTAAAAATATGCGCTTGGGGTAATCGCTTTTTTATTTCATCAAGCTTTGCCTGGTTACGGCCAGTAATAATTACCGTATTGCCAAGGTTAAGTAATTGTATGGCAAACTGCAATCCAATGCCACTTGTGCCACCAGTAATTAAAATTGTATTGTTGGTTAGTTCCATTTTATTTTGTTTTAAAATTTGATTATACAAAGGTGGCGTTTAAAGAATATTGGTTGTTTGCAAATATCAATCCCTTGTTTGCAAAATCTAATCCTGAGACGCTAAGCATGTATGGCGCATCATTTTTTACTTGCCCACATAGGCTGTTGTTTGTTCACCACTTTATATATCTTACAATCAGAGGTATGTGCACCGGACAAATAGCCAATGCTCGTTAAAAACTCATTTACTATTTCGCCACCCGTAAATTTAAATACTTTCTTAAACAGCTTTACCCACTCTGCTATGGGTAAGGGATGATGTTGCTGCAGCCACTTTTCAAAAGACCCATGTTCTTTTTGTAATGCCAATATCGCCTTTGCATTTTCTATAGCAGCGTTTACTTTTAAGCGGTTGCGTATAATGCCCGCATCAGCTAAAAGCCTATCCGTGTCTACCTCTGTGTAAGCGGCTACTTTTTTAATATTAAAATTATCATAGGCTTGCCTAAAGGTTTTTTCTTTCTTTAAGATGATTTCCCAACTTAGCCCTGCCTGGTTAATTTCAAGCACCAGCCGGCAAAATAATTCGTTGTCATTATGTATGGGAAAGCCATACAGCTTATCATGATAGGCCTTGTGCAAAGCCTTTCTATCTTCGCTCATATTTTCTATTGCGCTGCAGTACGACATAGTTAGTTGAAGGTTTGTTTAAATTGTAATGGAGCAAGGTTTCTGTTACGCTTGAATTTTTTATTAAAAGATTGAGCTTGTTTAAAGCCTACTTGATAGGCTGCTTTTGCAACGAAAAGATTGCAGGTAGTTAATAACGTTTTTGCTTTTTGTGTGGTAATGGAAGCAGTACTAAAAATTACAATTACCAGCAATAATTTTATATGGATAACGTTGTAAGTTTTATACATTTACCTTTATTAATAATTTCCATTTTTTAAATTCGTTTACCAATTCGATTATAACTTCTTCAATTAACTCCTTATTTGTCTTGCCTGGCCGCCATGGATAATCTGCTGTAGTTAATTCATCAATGGTATCAATTAACCCATAAGCTTTTTCAAAGTGGATGCTATCATAACAATAATATTTATTTTCATCGGAGAAATGGTAGTTATATAAAACCTGCCCGGTAATTTCTTTTATTGCTTTCAGTATATCAACATTGCCATCAATTATTTCATCAACAACGGCAAGCAAGTATTCAAGCGTAGCTTGCCTACTATCAGGCAAAGCAATTTTCAACTCACTCATTGCATAGCGAAAGTAATCATAGCCTTCATACATACAATCCTGTTTATTAAGCCCAGCAAGAATATGTAGCGATGGCGAATCGAAATTTTCTTTAATTCCTTGCATAGCTAATTCCGGCAACTCTTCTGATGGTAAATTATTAGATATATATTTTGCTATTTGTTGTTTAAGGTTCATTAAAGTAATCTTATTTTAAAATGTTGCTATTCCTGCATTTTATGCTTTAAGTTTTTATTTCGCTTCCCTCACCAAAATAAATAAAAAATATTTTACATTACAACGTGAAGTGTCGAAAATTTAATTTCGTTTACAACTAAATTTTTTAAAAGTGCTTCATTAATAATCTTAAGCTCCGGACTAGCACCATCAATTTTTAAAACAAGCGCTTTGTTATTACTATCTAAAATAAAATTCATTGAAAGGGTAAATATATTTACGTACATACTATTCCTGCTCAAAAGGCCTTTATTGATTTTTACATGCAAAAGATGCTCTTCATATTCATCAGTAAAATTAATATTTAATTCACCGCATATTATCCTGCCCAAAGCTAGAGGGATAAAAATTACAAGGTAGGTTGAAACATCCACTGCTACATTCTCTTTTTCTAACATTTTAATTATGGCCTTATTGGAAGTATTTGCGGGTGCATTTTGATAAAGGCCTATTGCTTATATAAAATACAGGGTTGCGTCCATCTTACAATTTATATAATTAAATATCAATCAGTTAAGTTAAGCCCTTTGCTCTCCTTTGGTGAGGAAAAAGTGAGGTAAATACAATCATTTAAATATATAACTTAACGGCAATAAATTAAATATAGCAACCAAATAAGTACTGGCAAATTTTAAACTGTAGTAGTTATTCTCATCGTGATGGCCTATCTGTACGCTACCTCTACCGTACCTGCCAGGGGCCTGCTAAGGACCTGATAGAGCTTTTTCCTCATAAAACCCCCTTACAGGCACTTTTCAGATATTTTGTAGCCACAAAGCAAGTATATGTTGAACATAACTTTGCTTATCCCATTTTATAGAAAACTATTATTTGCTAACCAGTCTTTATTGTGGGTATTAAAAAACAGCTTTTAAAGTTTATTTTTTTTGATGCAACCATTTAAGCTAAAAAAAAGACCTGTACAAAATTATGCAGGCAACTACCTATTAGACTTAAAGCGTATTATTTATTTGCAGTATAGCTTTTGCGCATAATTTATAACTAAAAAAATACTAAGGATGGCTATTATCATTGGCGGAAAAATACAAGGTTTTATGAAAAATTAGGGAAAATAGATTTTAAAACCTGAAAAGGTATTCCGTACATAGCTAGTAATGTTGGGCGAAAAGACAATAAAAATGCATCTGACTTACAGCTGGCAAACCAGTTGAAGATGGCAACAGTATCTCAGTTTGTCGTAAAAATAAATGCAGCCGTCACCATTGGATACAAAGGATTGCCAATAGGCAAAACAGGTAACAATTGCGCCAATTCTTACATAAGGCTTAATGCATTGGTATGCACTGAACCCAACTTTAGTATAGGCCTAAAAAAGTATTAATGAGCAATGGCAGCCTGCCAGGCGCTGTTATAGCCACCCCTTCGATTATTGCCGTTAGCCTGGTTACTTTTAATTGGGTTAACCATATTAGCACTGGTATAACCAAAGCTAGTGATAAAGCTTTTATAGTAGTGTACTGTGCCAAACCGAAGGCTGAATATATTGTATTGGAAATGCCCTACGCAGTCAATTTACGGGTAGTTTTGCTGCCCAATTATTTAAAGGAAATAATATATACCTGCATTGTTTTTGTAACTGCATATAATAAACATGCCGCCCCAAGCTTTTGTACAGGAATAGTATCTATACCAATATGACCACATACTTAAATAATTTTTATCTTATGTTTTAAGTATAATAAAATTATGTAATATACATATGAATTCTTTAAGTTATGCATTTGATATTAATCAAATATCAGTAAAATTACTGTACTTTTTAGGTAGTTATACCTAACACGACTATATTTGCATTTAATAACTCAACAGGGTTACCTCACACAAGCATTACAACCTCCTATTTTTCAACCTTAAATAATATTTAAGTAATTCCATAAACACCGGAGCACGGCTACGCATGAGTAAAATTTTAGGAAGGCACAGTAAATTGTTATGTTTTATAATAATTTTTACCGCAGTTTTTAAACAACAAGCAACAGCACAATCAATAATAAATTACAGCTTTTCAAGTCCCTCCGGCACATTTGTTTTGCTCTCCGGAGCTACCAACCCTACACTTACTGGTACTACAGATGAAGGCTATTTTAACAACATACCCATTGGTTTTGATTTTTGGTATATGGGCGTACGTACCACTTCTATATCTGCAAGTACTAACGGATGGATAACGCCAGGTAAAATAATAAGCGATGCCACGCCAGTCAATAATCTTGTAAGTGGTGGAACAATACGCCCTATATTGGCTCCGTTATGGGATGACCTTGATATAGTGTCTGCCTCCAATGTATCTTACCTAACAACAGGCACAACAGGTAGCCGAATTTTTATCATTCAATACCTAAATGTAAAATGGTCAAAAGCTTCTGGCAATACCATTTCTTTCCAGGTTAAACTTTATGAAAATACCGGTCAAATAGATTTTATTTATAAACAACAAACCAGTGCGGTAACCAGCGGTTCTGCATCTATAGGCATTACTGCAGTTGGTACCGGCAACAATAATTACCTTGCATTACATTCAGATGGGACTGTAACTACCTTTTATGATAATGGCGACATCAGCAAAAACCCTTCTACAGGGCAAATCTATTCTTTTACGCCAGCGTTGCCTATTGCGCCCACTAACCTCGTTTTTTCTAACAGTACTTCATCAGCTATCAGTTTAAATTGGACAGATAATTCAAATAACGAAATTGGTTTTGCCATTTATCACTCTACAGATGGCGTAAATTATAGCTATGATACGTTAACAACTGCAAATGCCATTACCGCCACCCTAACAGGCTTAACCGCAAATACCATTTATTATTGGAAGGTATTGGCTGTTACAGAAGGTGCATTAAGCAGTGCTGCGTTGTTGTGCATATCGCCTGCCCCAACAGTTATAAGCCCTGTAAATTATTGCCTTAACACTACAGCTACTGCGCTTACTGCTACAGGTAGTAACTTATTATGGGGCACCATTGCTGCTTACGGCTCTGTGGGCGGCACTGCCACTTTAAATGCGAACACTTTTGTAGACAACCCTAATGCAGGAAATAATAAAAAAACCTATTTTACTACCACAAAGAATAATACCATTATTACTACAATTGATTATTATGTACCCGCAAACCAGGCTATTAATGGCTTGGTATTAGGGATATATAATAACAACGATATTTTGATAGCTACATCTGCTACCACCACAAGCTTTACAGCGGGTGCTACCACTATAAAAATGAGCAGCACATTTAATTACAATATTTTAGTGGCGGGCAATTATAAAATAGGCATAGCGGCGGGCACGGGCAACATAGGGTACGATAGCCCTACCTTCCCTATTACAGAAGTTACAGGCTCCATAAGCATTACAGGCGTTTCAGTTACCGGTAAACGTTGTTTTAATAATATTCAGTTTACTGTGGCAGGCACCACAGTTACTGCGCCTGTGCCATCTACTACAACCATTGGCACTACTAACTATTTAGTAAGCCAAACAGTAAATGGCTGTTTAAGCCCGCAGGCTACCATTGCGGTAAGTGTATCTTCCGGTACTTCACCAGTATTAAGCCAAATACCAACTACCAGCCTCATAGGCAATTACACATTTACCGGCAATGCGGCCGATGCATCTGGCAATAACAATACCGGCACGCTTCAAAATTTACCTGCAACTGCTGCAGGCAGGTTTGGTATTGCGGCATCTGCTTACAGTTTAAATGGTTCGAGCCAATATATCTCTACAGCAACAGCTTTTAGCAACCCTACAGGCCTAACAGTTTCTATATGGTTTAAAACAGCTTCTGTAACTGGTGGGATGCTGATTGGTTTTGGAAGTTCCGCAACAGGGCCAAGCGCACAAGCCGACCGCCATATGTACATGAACAACGCAGGGCAAGTATATTTTGGGATGAACAGCAGCGCGCTATATTCGGTTAATTCTGCCTTAGCGTATAACGATAACATCTGGCATCTTGCAACAGGTACTGCTTCTGCTACGGCAGGCATGGTGCTTTATATTGATGGCGTACAAATTGCCAATAATGCAACAGGTAAAACTGGCGATAATTATACTGGTTATTGGCGCATAGGCTATGATAATATTACCAGCAGCTGGCCATCTGCTCCATCCAGCTTTTATTTTAATGGCCTTGTTGATGATGCATTGATTTATAGCAGGGCCCTTACTGCAACAGAAATTAATACCCTTTATAATTCACCAGATGGTGCTGGCAATAACGGGCCTGTTTGTGCAGGTTCTCAGGTTAACCTTTCTGCTACAATAATTTCTGGTGCTACGTATGCATGGGCTGGCCCCAACAGCTTTACTTCTTCTTTACAAAACCCAGCCATAACCTTTACAACGGCTACTGCAGGTACGTATACTTTACAGGTAACAGTTACTGGTTGTTCAGCCACTGCATATACTAACCTTGTACCTACCAATACTGGCGGTGTGTGGACAGGTAATACCAGCACTAGTTGGGCAGACCCAAATAACTGGTGCGGGGGCATTGTGCCTGCTGCCACCACAAATGTTGTTATAGGCGCAGTTACAAATAAACCTGTTATAACCGCTGTTGTAATGTGCAACAATCTAATAATTGCCCCAAACGCATCTTTAACAGTTACCGCCGCTACGTTGCACATAACAGGCATTATAACCAATAGTGGCACTTTGGATATGAAAAAAGGCACACTCGATTTAGCTGGTGCAACAACGCAAACTATTGCCGGCAGTATGTTTGCAGGTGATACTTTATTGAACCTTACAAACAGTAATGCCGCTGGCATTATAATAACAAGCGGCACCAATGCTGGCTTATTATATATTACCGGTGCACTTGCCTTTGGTAATGTAAATAATACCGTTACTAAAACCGGGGATAATATTGTGCTGGTATCTACCGCTGCAGCAACGGCAACGGTTGCAGATATAACTAATAATAGTGTAAACAAGGGCAACACATTTAGTGGCAAAGTAGCTGTAGAGCGCTTTTTTCCCGCACGACGGGCATGGCGTTTGGCAACAAGCCCATTATCTGCCACAGGCTCAATATATAGTAGCTGGCAAAATAATGGCAATAACACGCCAGGCAGGGGAACTTATATTTCTGGCCCGGGGGCAGCCCCATCAAATGGGCTGGATAACAGCCCGCTAAATAATAGTTCTTTAAAAGAAGGCTCGTCTTTTACGCCAGTTGTTAATACATCTGAAAACTTATCTAACAACACGGGCAATGCAGATAATAAAGCCTTTTTTATTTTTGTAAGGGGCGACCGTACGGCTGCTACTTATAATACCAATTTTGCCAACACTACCACTATTAGCAGTATAGGCAACCTGCAAACTGGGGCACAAACATTTACTGCTTCACCGGCCGCAAGCGGGTATACCCTTATTGGCAACCCTTATGCATCTTCTGTAAATTTTGCTACGGTTACTAAAAACAACCTGGCTAATCGTTTTTATGTTTGGGACCCTTACCTTAACAACCAGCAGGGAGGTTATGTGCTGATGGACGATTTTAATAATACCGGCACCTACACTGCTACACCATCAAACCCGCCGGGTGGGCAAAATAACTTCATTCAATCGAGCCAGGCAATTTGGATACAAACAGCCCTTGCGGGTACTGCATCTATATCTTTTACAGAGCCATCAAAAGCTATGTCAAACAATCTAAAGGCTTTTAAGGTTGCAGGTACTGCGGCTTTAGTTGCCACATTAAATACCAATCTATATTTATTGAGAGATGATAGTACCACGCAATTAGCCGATGGTAATATGACACAGTTTGCTGCCAACTATAATGCGGCAATTGATATGCAGGATGCCTTGAAATTTAGCAATGTTTATGAAACACTTGGTTTGCTAAGCGGCACAACGTCACTGGCTGCGGATAGAAGGCCGGCACAGGCAGCTAACGATACTATCTTTTTTAAATTTACTAAGACAAGGCAATTAAAATACCAGTTTGAATTTGTGCCTGCTAATTTAAATACTACCCTGTTGCCTGTTTTGCACGATACTTATACCGGCAAAGCAACATTGCTTAGCAACACAAATAAAAGTACGGTAAATTTTGAGGTAGATACTGTTAAGGCATCACAATCGGCTTCCCGTTTTTACATTGTGTTTACTGCGGTGAAGGCATTGCCGGCAACCTATACCAGCGTTAAAGCTTCGCCTAAAAATAATAATGTTTCGGTAAGATGGCAGGTAGAAAATGAACTTAACATTAAAAGCTACACTATTGAAAAAGGAATAGATGGAGCAAATTTTGCAGCAGCTGGTACTATTAAAGCAACAGCTGTTACTGATAGCAGCACTACCTATAACTGGATTGATGTAAATGCTGTTACCGGAATTAATTACTACCGTATAAAAAATATTAATACCGATGGCAGCATGGCTTACAGTAAAATAGTACAGGCAAGCATTGCAGCAACTGAATCTAACATTAGCGTTTACCCTAACCCTGTTGTTGATAAAATAATCAATTTGCAATTTACCGGAATGCCAAAAGGAAATTATAATGCAAGGGTAATAAATAACCAGGGGCAAATAGTACTATCAAAACAAATTACTTATACAGGTGGTACGGCTACACAAAAAATAAAAACCGGAAATAGTATTGCAAGCGGTACTTATAAAGTAGAGGTAACTAGCCCTGATAATGTTAAGGCAACCATAAGCATATTGATTCAATAAAATATACGGATTGATATAAATTAAAGGAGTTGCGTGAGCAGCTCCTTTTTAGTACCCGGGCATTGTACATTAAAATGCAGGGCAAGCCAATAATTTGTAACGGGCGTTTATACAATAAAAATACTTGACTTTTGCTTCTGCCCAACTTGCATAAAAACCAATATTAGGCAATAGCCTTATTCTCAAAGCATAATTCAATGCCGTTAAGTTAAGGATTTATATGTTTGTCTTTACCTCACCCTAACCCTCTCCAAAGGAGAGGAAAGGTCTTAACTTAACGGCATTGAAGCATAATTCATAAATTTTTTTTACAGGATACTTTTCTAAAAAATCGCTTGCTGCTTTGTTTTCTTTTATTAAAGTCATATATGTCGATAAGGAGTATACTAAAGGCAATTCATTTTTATCAAAATCAATGCTGGTGATATCAGCGTCTAAAAGAAATGAACTGTATTTGTTGTCTACCTTTTTAAGGATTGATTGTAAAATAATTATCCTTGTATCCCTTGGTAATTTAGAAGGCAACATATTATAACCAATACCTTTTTCTAATATAAGCCTTGTTCTTTGTTCTTGTCTTGGGATTACTTGTCCACTTGTCCACGAATAAATGGTTATGGCCATAAATAGGAAAGCACCAATTATGGCAATAATTTTCAATGTTGAATTAGGAAAGTCATCATACGTTAGGCATAATAATGTCAATAAAATTCCAATGACTAAACATAAAGTTCTGCCTAAGCCTATCCTTGCACTTTTACCAACTAATGGCAATTCGAACCCCTGCATTTTACTAACAAAATAAAAAGAACTTGTTGGAAACAAAGGAATACCTAAAATAAAAAACTTACTCTTAATAAATTACCCATTAAGTTCTTCAATTGTCCCTGAATAAAATATTCCGATTTTCATAGGTTTATAAAATTGCTTTGAATTTCAGGGTATGTCAAAAGGTGGCAATCTAACAAGATATATTACACAATGGCTAGTGCTGTTAGAATTTAAATTAAAATAATTGTTGAAAAAGCTATCTGCTAACGAAAGGGAAATTAAAGAATGAAGAGTATATCACTAACTCAAATACTATGGATTAGAAACCAATAGGTTGAATGCATTGGCTAAAGTCATTAAGTGTAGGCTGAAGCCTATTAAAACCTTAAACTAAAAGTTTATTTCTATTCCAGAGTAAAATTCTGGTCACTGTTTAGGCCTTCCTTGTGGTGGTTCAAGTATTCTTGCACCATCTCATCAGTTATGTTGCCTGTACTCCACACGCCATAACCAATACCCCATAAATAACCATCCCAATAGCGCTTCTTTAATTCCGTATACTCCTTCAGCAAGATCTTCGCACTTCCACCTTTCTCTCGCTTCAACATATCGCTTATGCTCAGTTTTTGACGGATAACTTAAATGTAGATGCACATGATCCTTGCTTACAAAACCTTTCAATATTGGAATATCCAAACTATCACAACTTTGACAAATTAAATCTCTACATCGTAACTGAATATCGCCTTGTACTACTTCATATCGACACTTGGTACTCCACACTATATGAACATATAAATGATGGACACTGTGGCTACCTTTTCTTAAATTTTACATCTCATAAAGTTAGTTAGATTTGTAAAAACTAAAGCCTTGGATTAAAGTCCATAGCTTAAACTAACGTGGTGAGACCAGTAAAATTGAAACATTGAGTTTTCGCAACTTTTATAAATGAAGCCCTCAAAGTTTTCATTTATAAAATTGGTTTGGGGCAGCCTTTTGATTATTAATAAAGATTCTGCTGCCCCAACCCTTTTTATCATAAGCCCGTCTATAATTTCTTTATCAGTTTTTCCTGCAAGCCTTTCTTTAAAGCCAAAGCCCCATGTATTTACAGTGGCTGTTGCCGCATTTGTATTTTCTACATTATATTGCTCAATTACAGGGCCAGCTTTAATAAAGATTGAAGTATCTAGCCTACGCTTTTAAAATTATTCTCCTAAAATATGTAATACATCTATTGACAGCTTATGCCTTTCTTTGGTTGCTAAAAGCAGTAATTACCCGTCCGACAAGGTTGAATAATTCCATTTAATTAATGCCGGGTTAATCATAGTTTTTGGCTTATAGGCGTATCATATCATTGTAATGTAAACCCAATTTATTAACGATGGTAAATAAGGCTTTCTACAGTGTTGGCACTATCAGTATACCAATTGGTAAAGCTTAGCCCACTGCTTAGTACCCAAGGTACAAATTTTGTATAGCCGGTATTAATAGCCTTAAGTTCTGCCGGGTAATTAAAATTATCTGCAAAGGCAATGCCCCATGGCAGGTTATTGGTAGTTTTATAATAGTTGTTTGTAGATGGGCTGGTATTGTCTTGCCCGGTCTTAAAAAATTTGGTATCAACAAGTGCTGTTGGTGCGTAACCTGCCAAATGCGCTTCCCTGCCCCTTGTACGGTTTATAATAATGAAAGGGTTAAATGGCGCAAGCCCTAACTCTGCCTGCAATAATGGCCGGGTAAACTTAATATCCATTTTAATTGTGTCCCTGGTTAAAAAAGGGCTGCCGATATAAGTATTAAAACCTCCGGTTGTATTCATGGCGGCAAAGGCATCATCAAAAGGTATTATTACTGCCTTGGGCTGCATTGTTTCTGTACCATTGCTGCTTAGGGTTACTACTTGCGTATTGGTTACCAAACTACCGGTGGCGCTTGTTATTAAAGAAGGCGCAAAAGGCAGTTCAACTCCAAAGCCATTTTTTTGTGCTGCACCTGAAGCTTGCAATGTATAAGCAGCATTCATATTTACTGCCCTGTTAAGCGCATCGCTTATTACGGTGTAGCGGTACTTTATTACAAGGTCATTAAAATCATAGTCGCCCTTAAATGGCCAGTTATCTTCAAAAGCAATTGTACCCATTGTAGTTTTGCTGGGGTAATAGTTAATGTAAGCCTTTGTTGGGTCTGTAGGAAAAGCATCATACACATCATTTACGCCATCATGGTCTGTATCAATAGGAACATCAATAGGGTTTACGCCTACTGTAGAAATAGCGTGGGCCTGCTGCGATTTTACATAAAATAAACAATCGTTAAAATCGTTGTCGCAGTTCGAATTATCCCTTCGTATATCTTCAAAACCTACCAGGAACAAATCTTGCCCAAGATCGTACAATAAAACAGATTGCCTTTTTAAGGCTGCTGCTGAAGACGGGTTCAATTGGTCTACTGTATAGTTAATCCAATAGCCACTGCCTACCGCAGTACCGTTCCACCCGTTGGCAATTAAGGCAAAGCCAATAGATGTGCCTGCAGCAAACCTACCTAGCTTAACAGTATTGCCGGCCAATAGAGAGCCACCACTGCCATTTAAGCTGGCATTGGGCAATATAATATGCAAAGAATCTATTTGAGAAGTATTTTGAGGCGGCATGCCTGTAGGATATGTAAAATAAGCTACTGAGTTTCTATACCCTGCGCCTTCAGATACAAACGTAAAATATACATCGCTTACTGAGGCTATATTTAAATTCGTTTCTACATTTTGCAGCAGGTACGTAGGGTGGTAAGTGCTTACAGGGCGCCCCTCTGGCAAGCTTGCGTTTAAGTTTGTGAGGAATGTGCTGCTAATTACCTGGTTTACTGGTTCAAGATAATTAGGCTTGCCCTGGCTATCGTAAGTGCCCATGTAGCTATAAAAAACCATTGGCCTTAAGGTTGTGCCGCTAATGCCTAATGCTACCCTGCCACTTAAAGGGCTGTTGGGTATTACATTGCCTGCATAACCAGCATTACCGCCGATAGTGCCTGCAAGGGCGTTATTAACAATACTTACGGCGGCATTGCGCATTATGCCAGTATAAGCAGGATCAACCACCGCTGCATCCATATAGGCAGGCAGTTTAACGGTGCCGCTAATTTTACCATCGCTGCCGGTTAAGGTGGTAAATAAAATAGTGCCGCCAATATCTGCCGCTTTATCTAATATATTAATGGGGATGTTTGCTACGGGGGTGTTATCTGGCGCCAATACCGTAATACTTAAGGTTACCTCTTTTGTGGTTGTATAATTAAAACCTGCAGGGGCTACAATATTACCCAGGCTATCTGTGCCGGTATTGCCTGGCGGTGCTGGCTCACTAATATTGCTATCTGCTTTTTTGCAGCTGCTTGCTATCAGCATGCTGGTAACAGCCACGCAAATAAAGCGTTGTAAATTTTTGTACATAGGGGCATTTTTAATTTAGGTGATGGGGGTGGTGTTTTATTATAAGGCAAAGGTTATTATGCTAGCATTATTAGTAGTGGTTACGGGTGATTAAAAGTTTAATAATGCAGTGCGGCTATGCAGTTTTTTTTGTGGTAGGTACACAAGCGGGGCTACTAACAGGGTGCGGTTATTAAAAAAGTAAACAATTAACGATAAGAAATTATGATTATTGCGTAACAGTTAAAAAATAACTTATAATTTTTTTATTGCAGGCTAATGTATAAACGTATTTGGTATAACCGGGACTGAATTTTACAGTAGTATGCACAAAAATTTTATGCCAAAGCTGCTGATACTAATTACCAAAGATAATGTGAAGCTTGACCAATGTGTTATACACGGCTTTAATGTTATATACTTAGTATCCTGTAAATATAGTGTGCCATATTTAAGCAACTTGCCATGCTAGCCATCACGTGCAAATACATAAGCTTACAGCAAATCATCAATTATAAAGCAATGCCGTTAAGTTAAGGATCTATATGTTTGTCTTTACCTCACCCTACCCCTCTCCAAAGGAGAGGAAAGGTCTTAACTTAACGGCATTGCTTTATAAAGTTTATTTTGCTGGCGCATAAAAAAGGCGTTTATAATATTACTGCTTTAGCATAATAATAATACCCTGCAATTTTAATACTACAACTAATGACATTAAGTTAAGGCCTTTCTTTTTGTTTATAATGGGTTAGCATAAGGCAAAGACAAACATACAAATGCCTAATAAAATAATATCGATAATGTAATAGCTTTTTGCTTTAAAAGCCCCTCAATTTACCTCCATAAAAAAACGTGTAGAAGTATTACTACGAGCTTGTAGTAAAATATCCAATAATTGCCGTAATGGATATTAAAAATAATATCTGCTGCCTGCTAGCGTTATTTTGCATTAATATAAATAATTTCATAACTGTAAAGGCATACCATTTCGGCGAGTTGCTTTTATGCAATTTAATTTTAACTAAATGCCTAATAGAAACCCTGCTTTATCCATGCTAGCAATAGATGACGAAGCATCAATATTGTTAATACTCCAGCATTATTTTAAAGACCTTTTTATTGTTAAAACAGGCAGCAATGCAAAAGAAGCTTTATCATGGATGCAGGCTGGCTATATACCCGATATTATTATTGCTGATATTAATATGCCGGAAATGGATGGCAATGCGTTTGTTAACCAGGTTAGGAGCAGTGGATTTTTAAAGCATATACCAATTATAATATTATCTGCCAATGATAAGACGGATGATAAGATACGTTGCCTGGAAGCAGGCGCAGACGATTATATTGCCAAGCCATTTAACCCTAAAGAATTAGGCGCAAGGATAAACAGCATGTTACGCCGCTCAGGCAAATTATAAAACCAACCTATTATGAAAACCAAACCTGGCATTGCGCTTATAACACATAACAAGGTAATTGTAAAAAGCATTACCAATGCTTTTGAAGGCATGTTTGCCGTGAGCGTTTATACTAATGGCATTGACTTGCACAATGCCATTTTAAACCACCACGTACCGCAAGCTATTATTGCAGATGATGAGCTAAAGGGCCCTAATGGCACAGCATTGCGCCACACGCTAATAAGATTTGGGCACGGCGGCATACCTTTTATGCTTATATTGAATACTATAAATAATGCCCAACGCAAGCTAGCTATGACGGGAGGGATTACAGATATATTTTCAAAGCCAATAAACACTGCCGCAATAAAGCTAAGGGTGCCGTATTTAATAGAAAACCACTTAGCCTCCTTTGCAAATACTATAACGGTACAGCATAAAAAAATGCCTTTTAGCAAACGAATATTCGATATCTTTTTTTCTAGCCTTGCCTTGTTGCTATTAAGCCCATTATTTTTAATTATAGCTGTGCTGGTAAAACTAGGCAGTGCCGGGCCGGTATTTTATTATTCGTTAAGGGTAGGTGCCGGATATAAGATATTTAAGTTTTATAAATTTCGTTCTATGGTTTTTGGAGCGGATAAAAAGCTGGAAAGCCTTAGCCACCTTAACCAGTACAATAGCGCAAAAAAAAGCACACCTGTTGCCCCAGCCGTAAAACAACTATGCGGTGCCTGCTTTAAAGCAGGCACCGGCTGTATAAACGCTTTATATGCAGATAATAAAGTAATATGCGAAAACTTATATAAGCACCAAAAAAGCAGCAACACAGGCGCAGCCTTTATTAAGATAAAAGACGACCCTCGTATTACCCGCATTGGAAACTTTATCCGCAATACCAGTATAGATGAGCTGCCCCAGCTTTGGAATGTTTTAATTGGCGACATGAGCATTATAGGCAATAGGCCATTACCCATTTACGAAGCTGATAAAATAACCACTGATAAATATGCGGCACGTTTTATTGCACCAGCGGGCATTACAGGGCTTTGGCAGGTAGAAAAAAGAGGCGCCGGAGAAATGAGTGAAGAAGAAAGGCTAAACCTTGATAATAAATATGCCCGCACACATAGCCTTTTAAACGATGCTAAGCTGCTTATCAGGACCATACCGGCATTGTTTCAATCCGCTAACGTTTAAATTAAATAAATGAATCTCCTTAATCCTTATACCTTCTTGCTGCTCCTTGCTTTATTGATTATACAAAATTGCCCCGCACAAGCATCAGCTATTGAAGTTGATAGTGTGCTTACTAAAACATTTGCTACAGATGATTTGCTACACCAACTAATAGACTCTGCCATTAAATTTTCACCAGAAGCCCGCAGGGTGGGCTATACGGTTGACTATGCTAAAAATATGGCCAAAGTAAGCAAGAATGCTATTTTTAATGCGCTGTCTTTACTTAGCTCTTATAACTATGGCACCAACTTTTCTGCCATTAATAATCAAAGCGGGATGCCGGGCAATACGGCATTTACAAAAGCACAAACAGGGTATTATAGTTTTGGCGTTGGCTTGCAGTTACCTATCAGCCAGCTTATAACCCGTAAAAGCTTGCTTCGTGCAAACGAAGTATTAATAAAGGCAAATACCAGCGAACACCAAAAAATAAACCTGTTTGTTAAGCAAGAAGTGATAAGGCTGTACCAGGACCTTAAGCTATCGTACAAGCTCATTGGCCTCAGCAGCAAAAACAAGCAGGGAGCCGAAGTTAACTATAGCATGGCCGAAAAGAATTTTATACTGGGGCAAAATAATACAATGGAAATATCAAGCATCCAGGATATACTTAATAAGGCATCTATGGAACTGGAAACATATATCAACAGGTTCCAAACAAATTTCCTTCAACTGGAAGCTTATACCGGCACGGATCTTTCTTCATTGATTAAGCAACAAAAATGAATTTTATACACTTTATAAAACTGCTGCTCAAAAATATCAAATGGCTATTGTTATTTCCTTTGGTGCTGGCATTTTCAATTTATTATTTTACAAGAGGAGAAAAAAAAATATTCTCTTCTGAAACGGTAATATACACAGGCATAGCATCTGGATATAGCCTTAATGGCGATACAAAAGCAGATTTTTTTGCTACCGGCAATGCATTCGATAACCTGCTTACACTGATACTTTCAAGGGATACCAAACAAGAAGTGGTTATCGGCTTGCTGGCCCAGCATCTACTGCTTAAAAAGCATGACCCTACCCTTTTATCCTGGGGCGCATTTAGCGACTTAAAAAAATTAGTGCCCGATAGCACCAGGAATGTTGTAGTAAAAAATACGCTTTACGAAACCATAGCTGCTATTACCAGTTACCTGGAAGCCAATGGCGATAACGCACTCTACAAGCTTATAAATTCTGACAACCCTTACTATTCTTTTAATGCATTACAAAACATCAAGGCAGCAAGGGTAAGTTCCAGCGATGTTGTAAAAATATCTTACGAAACAACAGATGCAGCCATTTGTAAGAATACGCTTGACCTGCTTACAACAATTTTTATGAAAAAGCACCGGCTTTTAAAAGAAGGGCAAACAGGGTCGGTAATTGCCTACTTTGAAAAAGAGACACACAATGCTTACCTACGGCTCGATTCTATAGAACAAGTTTTTTTAGATTTTAACAAGCGGAACGACATCATCAACTATTACGAGCAAACAAAAGCTGTTGCCAACGAAAAAGAAAATCTTGATGCGCAGAACCATGGGCTAGAGATGGAAAAAATGGCCAACAGCAAAACACTGGCAAAAGTAGATGACAATATAAAAGGGCGCACTTACCAAATACAGTATGGTACAAATGTTGTAAAACAAAGAGAAAAATTAGCAGGCATTTATACATCCGTAGAATTAAGCAAGATAGTAAACAAGCCAACGGATGCTACTGCTAAAAAAATGGCAGATAGTTTGCAAGCCTCTGCCGAAGGCGTAGAAAAAGATATGCGTGCAACCTTAAATAACCTATATACCGAAAGCAATATGCCCAACGGCATACCTACAAAAGAAGTGCTGGATGAATGGCTTAAGACAACCCTTTTGCTAGAGCAAAGCAAGGCAAGGCTTACAGTAATGGATAAGCGCAAAAAAGAATTTATAGCAGAGTACCACCGGTTTGCTCCTTTAGGGGCAATACTTAAAAAAGTAGAGCGCCAGATAAACGTGGCCGAGCAGGCTTACCTGGAATTGCTACACGGCCTTAGCCTTGCAAGGCTTGCCCAGCAAAACAATGAGCTAACCTCTAAGCTTACTATAGTTGACCCTCCGTTTTTGCCTTTAAAACCCAACCCCTCAAAAAGGGCCATACAAATTGTAGTGGGGTTTTTAGCGGGTGCTATTATGATGCTTGCCTTTGTGCTTGCAAAAGCCCTGCTTAATAAAAATGTACAGCAGCCGGTAAAAGCAAACAGGCTAATGGGCTTGCCATTACTGGGTATTTACCCGTTGCTAAACGAAAGCCCGCCATTTATTGCCAAAGCTAATTTTAGGCTAACGCAGCAACTGTTGGCTACCCTTATTGATAAAGGGATACCTGTAACAATTGGTTTTATAAGCATGCAGCAGCGAGAGGGAAAATCTACCATTATTGATATATTGCATAATAAATTGACTGCCCTAAATTATAAGGTTGAGATACAGCCCTGGCATAAAGAAAAATTAATTATTGCAGCGGCAGGCACACAAATTATTTTAATAGAATTTCCTGCGTTGGATAACCTCGCCATAACGCCGGGCATGCTGCCATCTTTACAACATATTTTTTTAGTATGCCGGGCTAACCGCACCTGGACGACAATAGACAAACAGCTTTTAAGCACCTTTACCACCACCCAGCAGCAACCTTTGCAAACAATATTAAATGGTGTTGATGCAACCTATACCAAAGAGTATATTGGTGAAGCCCCCGACAAAGAAAACAAGCCTCGCTGGTATAAAAAACGTCCAGTAAATATTGAATTTTAGGGTATCCCACATAAATATAAACGCAATTAATAAACAATGCTACCAAATAATAAACAGGCCAATATACAGGTGCTGGCTTTTGCAAGCCAGTTGGTGCCTGCTGTTATTGGGGTACTGTCTTTTATGTTGTTGGTACGTACTGCAGCACCAATGGTACTGGGGCAATATGTTATTTATATGGCTGCAGTGGTATTGTTCGAAATGATAAAATCTGGCGGCCTGCAAACAGCCCTGGTAATGCGAGCGGCAGGCAGCAGCAAAGCACAATTACTAAATATTACTGGTAGCGCTTACTGGCTTGGCGCAATACTTTCTTTTTCCTTGTCGGTTATTTTAGCAATACTTTATTTTTCTGGCGTGTTTACACATCAGCCGGGCATACAGGTATTTTGTGGCTGGTATGCATTGTTAGGCCTTGTTACCCTGCCGTTGCATATTGCAGAAGCAACAGCAGTTGCCCGGCAAGACCTGCGGTTTCTTTTATGGCTGCGTGTATCGCAAAGCGTAAATGCGTTATTAATTGCTTTATATGCATTTTATAAAGGGGGCAGCCTGCAAAATTTTGCTACCGTGCATTTATGTTTTACATCTTTTTTATTGGTGATGGTACTATTATGTAAAAAAACAAACCCATTACAAATAATGCACAAAACAGTAGCGGAGGCAAAAGCTTTGTTTGGGCTGATAAAATACACGCTGGCAACCTTAGCAACTACCAACCTGTTAAAAAGCGCAGATACTTTTTTAATCGGCATGCTTATGGGGCCGCTTGCTGTTGCCAGTTACGCCGTACCATTGAAATTAACTGAGCTTTTTGAAATACCGCTCCGCAGCCTTAGCACCACTGCGTTTCCGCAATTAGCGGCCAAAAATAACGACGGCGACCATAGTGCTTTTAAAAATAGCTTTATAGAATATTTAAGCTGGGCATACCTGCTGTACATACCTGCGCTTATAATTGCTTTCATTGTTGCACCTTACATCGTATTGGTTATCGGCGGCGCAAAATATGCTGATACCACCCCTATTTTCAGGATGTTTATTTTATATGCCTTGCTACTGCCAACAGACAGGATGACGGGCATTAGCCTGGATGCGCTGCAACGCCCTGCAATGAATTTTAAAAAGGTATTTGTAATGGCAACCGTAAATATAGTAGCAGATATATTGGCCATTACCCTTACGCACCAACTAATATGGGTGGCATTTGCTTCCGTGTTAAATGTGGCTACGGGCGCCATACTTGGGTGGTATATGTTAGCCCGAACGGGCATATTGGCCAATGGCAATATATGGGGCCAAGTGTACCAGTATAGTTTTTCATTTGTAAAAAAAGGCATTGTACGTTTTAGGTAATAATTGCCGTAAATAATTAATGGAAAAAAATTTATTTTATGATAGGCAAACTACTGTTACAACCAGCTTATGGGTTGGCACTGGCCTTATATTGTCACTCTTTTTTGGGTGGATAATAGCAGTAGCAGGCATGCCTGTTGCAACTTTATTAATAATATCGCCATTTGTAATTGGTTATTTGATAATTGCATTCCTCCAGCCACGCATTACCTTACTCACTTTTTTAGTGTACTGTTTTTTAAACTCAACCCTTGGCAAGCATATTGATGGCGTACAATTTGGGCTTGGGCAAGATGGGCTATTGCTGCTTGCATGGCTGGGCATTATTTTTCATAGAAGTGGCAGGTACCGCCTGCGGCATTTAAATAACAGCCTTGTTTGGATGGCCGTTGCATGGTTAGCCATCACCCTACTGCAAATTGTTAACCCAGATAAGCCGAGCATTGAAGGCTGGTTTTATGAAATGCGCTCTGCTTCGCTTTATTGGGTGCTAACTATCCCCCTGGTTTTTATGGTTTTTAATAAAAAAGTTGATATAAACCTGTTTTTAAATATTATTATATTGCTTTCGGTTGCCGGTGCATTGTATGGCGTTAAGCAATTATTTTTGGGTGTAGATGCGGCAGAAAACAGGTGGCTTGAAGCTGGTGCAAAAAAAACACACCTGCTATTTGGCAAGCTTAGGATATTTTCTTTTTATTCAGAAGCAGCGCAATTTGGCGCATCGCAGGCACATATTGCAGTTGTTGCTATCATACTGGCTTTAGGCCCTTATACCACGACAAAAAAATGTTGGTATGCTATCGCTGGGCTGTTACTGGTGTACGGCATGCTGCTATCAGGCACAAGGGGCGCTTTATTTGGGCTGGTAGGCGGCCTATTTATTTATCTATTGCTTAGCAAAAAAGGTAGCATATTAATAGCAGGCGCTTTATGCGGGATGATGTTTTTTAGCATTTTAAAGTACACGCATGCAGGTAGTGGCAACCAGCAAATATCCAGGCTGCGTACATCGCTGGACCCTAACGATGCTTCACTTATGGTTAGGCTAAACAACCAGGCTATACTAAGGGATTATTTAAGCAATAAGCCCTTTGGTGCGGGCGTTGGCACCATAGGCACTTGGGGCCTTAAGTATAACTCAACTAAATTTATTTCCACCATACCGCCAGATAGCTTATTCGTAAAAATATGGGCTATGTATGGCATTGTTGGTTTTATAATATGGTTTGGCATAATGCTTTATATATTGGGTAAAAGCATAGGTATCATCTGGCAAACAAACAATGCTATACTACGGAACCAGCTAACTGCCTTGTGTGCAGGCTCCACAGGTATTTTATTATGTAGTTACGGCAACGAAGTTTTAAATACTATGCCATCTTCCGCAATAGTTTATGTAAGCTGGGCGTTAATATGGATGAGCCCACGGTGGGACGATAAGCCCGTACCTAAAATATCATTACCATGAAAACGCCCTTAGTATCCATCATTACTATTAATTACGATACCCCTGCCGTTACAGCCTCGCTGCTTAAGTCTTTATCATTATTGGATTATCCTAACTGGGAGGTAATTGTTGTGGACAACGCTTCGCCCAAACATTCATCTATCAACCTAAAAAAACAATTTCCATTTATAAAACACATTAGCTCGCCACATAACGTTGGCTTTGCAGGCGGCAATAATATAGGGCTTCATTTTGCAAAAGGAGAATACATTTTTTTATTGAATAACGATACTGAAGTAACGCCTGGCCTGGTGAGTAAATTGGTAGCTTACCTTCAGCAAGATGCAACATGCGCTATTGCCTGCCCAAAAATAAAATACTATTCGCTGCCGGATACCATACAATATGCAGGCAGCATAGGGCTGCACCCATTAACAAGCCGCAGCCATAACATAGGCTACCTGCAAAAAGACGAAGGGCAATTTAATGATACCAGGCAAACAGACCAGCCAAATGGCGCGGCCATGATGATACCCAGGCGGTTACTGGAGCAAGTGGGCATAATGAGCGAGGCCTTCTTTTTATATTATGAAGAACTGGATTGGGCTGCAAGGTTTAAGCAATCAGGCTTTAAGGTATGCTACGTGGGCAGTGCAGAAGTGTTCCATAAAGAATCTGTTTCAACTGGCATTGGCTCTCCCTTTAAAACAGCTTATTTATACCGGAATAGGCTTTTATTTATCCGAAGGAATTATAAAGGCTGGCGTTACCTTATTGCTGCCTTATTTTTTATATCTGTATCTACCCCGGCACATATTTGCAAACATGCATTGCAGGGGCAATGGCAGCATAGCAAAGCAATAGCGCTTGCCTTGCGTTGGAACCTGCGTAACAAGGCTAATAAAGAACCGTTAATACATTCCTCATCCCTGGTGCATCAGCTTACCCCTGATAGCGCATAAAACTACTACCCATGTTACAACAAATTGGCACGCTGCTTCAATACTGCATACTTGTTTTTCTTACCTGGCAGGTAACGTATTTATTATTTTTTTCGGTGGCAGCAAAACTACGCAAGCCAACTATTTTTCCGCCCGCTAAAACGCTTAGGAAGATACGCATCTTTATACCCGGCTATAAAGAAGATGCAGTGATTATAGCTACGGCAAAAGATGCTTTGTGCCAGATATACCCGGCAGAACTTTTTGAAGTGGTGGTAATTGCAGACTCTTTCAGCGAACAAACCCTGGCAGCGCTGCATAGGCTGCCAATTAAGATAATACAGGTAAAGTTTGAAAAAAGTACCAAGGGCAAAGCATTGCACCAGGCCATAAAGGTAATGGCCAACGACCCTGTTGATATAGTGCTTATACTGGATGCTGACAACCATATGGCACCGGGCTTTTTAAACGCAGTGAACAATGCTTTTGAGCAAGGCTACCTGGCAGTACAAGGGCATCGTACCGCTAAAAATATGGCATCGCCCTTTGCCTTTTTAGATGCTTGTACAGAAGAGGTCAATAACCATATTTTTCGCCGCGGGCATGTTGCTGCCGGCTTGCCCTGTGCATTAATAGGCAGCGGTATGGCGTTCGATGCGGCCTTGTTTATTTCACTGCTACAAAATATTGGCGATACCGCGGGAGAAGACAAGGAACTGGAGTTTCGCCTTTTGAGGCAGCGAAAAAAAATAGCCTTTTTGGATGGTGAATATGTGTATGATGAAAAGGTTGCAGGCACGTATGTATTCAGCAAGCAAAGAAGCAGGTGGCTTGCCATGCAGGCAGAGTTTTTTAAAAAATATTTTATAGAAGGATGGGTACAATTATTTAAGGGCAATATTGCTTTTTTTGACAAAGCGGTTCAAACCTACCTACTGCCAAGGGTGATGCTGGTAGCTACTTTGCTGCTTTGGTTGGTATGGGTATTTATTTTCTCTCATCAATTTATGTTCTTTAGCATGGGCCTAACCATAGCTTTGGCAGCAAGCTTGTTTATGGGTATCCCTTATAGCTGGTACAATAAAAAATTACTATTCGCATTTTTACAAATACCCGCAGCACTTTTATCAATGGTAAAGGCCTTGCTGCATAGTGGCAAAGCCCGCAATCAATTTATACATACGCCTCATGGCGATACTTCAACCAACAACCAATAACCTATGCCCTGGAACATTATTTTTTTACCCGCAATCTTTTGCCTTATATGGGGCATAAGGAATGGTTTAAGAGTTAACAACAAACAATATGAAAAAAGGAAATGAGCCTTACATAATAATTGCACAGCAACAATGGGCACTTGGGTTAGGCAGCAATGCCCGTAACCTTGCCCTTGAGCTTAGCAAAGATAGGCCAGTGATGTATGTTAACCCACCAATGGATGTTAAGACTGCCCTTAAAGAGATAAGGCATGCCCATGGCAGGCACCGTTTAAAACTGGCCATTGGCTTTGGTAAAAATACCAGGCGCGCCGCACACAATATATGGGTGCATACCCCGGCAACTATCAGCATTTCTATTAGCTGGATAAAAAATATTTATTTGCATACCCAATTAAATGAAAAAAATGCCAGGTGGTTTTTTAAAAGCCTAAAAAGGGCTATCCTTAAAGTAGGCTGGCAAAAAGATAAATGCATTGTACTGAACGATAGCCAGATGTATACCGGCGTGCATACTAAAAAATACCTGCGCCCATTGTTAAGCTTTTATTACATAAGGGATAACCTTGTTGAACATCCCTACTTTAAATTTCATGGCAGCAGGCTAGAACCAGCAACCATTAGTAAAGCCGATGCTATTTTTACAAATTCTGGTTACCTGGCCGAATATGCAAAAGAATACAACCCAGAAAGCATTAATGTTGGCCAGGGCTGCGAACTAGAGATATTTGATGCGGCAAAAAGATATCCGCTACCTATTGACATGATGGCCATACCAACGCCCCGCATTGGCTATACCGGCTATTTAACAGGCGAGCGCTTAGACATTGCCCTGCTGGAAACCTTAGCCCTAAGAAATAAAAATTGGCACTGGGTATATATTGGCCCGGAAGAAATATTATTTGAACAAAGCAAACTTCACAATTTGCCTAACGTACATTTTTTAGGAACTAAAAAACCATCGTTATTGCCTGCCTATATACAGCACCTCGATGTATGCCTGAACCCCCAGCTTGTTAACCCATTGACCATTGGCAATTACCCAAGAAAGATTGATGAATACTTAGCAATGGGCAAGCCTGTTGTGGCAACAAATACGCTTGCCATGCAAATGTTTTTGCCACATGTGCAATTAGCAAATAGCCCGGATACCTACATACAAGCTATTGAAAAAGCATTGTTGCCCAAAGATGAAGAGGCTGTTGCCGATGCGGTTGCTTTTGCCAAAGGGCACACATGGCAAGCCTGCATTGAAAAAATTTACCTCACCCAAAAACAGTTATTAAATGAATAGTTGTGCAACGCAAATAAGTATGCCTCCAACTAAAGAGCTGGTAAAAATGTACCCCGGCTTAAACGGTGCAAAAGGGCTGCTAATAATAATGGTAGTGTTTGCACATTGCCTGCCACCAAGTACAATGCTATACTTTATGTATTTTTTTCACATGCCTTTATTTATGGCCATTAGTGGTTTTTTATTGAAAGAGGCTGCCTTTAAAAATGGCTATAAGGGTTATATGAAAAGGCTTTGGCATAGGCTTATACTACCATGGATAGCTGCATCGCTTATTTTTATGCCGCTTAGGTTTAGTGAAGGACGTAACATACGGCTACAGTTTGCAGACATCATTTATCCATACTATCATTTATGGTACATACCCTCTTACCTTATTGGTGCCACTATTTGTTATACAATAATAAAGCATAAAATACCGGCGTGGATTGTATTGTTAGCTACAGCTATCATAACAATTGTGTGGTACAATGTGTATAGGGATACACCGCTTACGGTTACTGAACTTCCCCTGTATTGGCTGGGGGATAAAAGAATGGTGGCCTACCTCTTCTTTTTTATATTAGCCTTTTGCATACGCAATAAAATAGTGCAGATAAATATAACTTCTATACAGCTTATTAGTATACAGGCGATTGCCATTGCAGTGTTGGTATTTTTAGTACTTAAAAATTCATCGAGCATATACATTGTTTGGCCCTACTTGCTTTTTAATACCTGTTTGGTAATATTTATCCTGCTGTATATTGCTCCAAAAAACTATTTTCAAAACAAATGGTTTTTGCTTGTTAATGAGCAATCATTAGGCATATACCTTTACCATCCTTTAATAATTGCTGGCGTTTATAAGGTGCTGTATAATAAGGGCCAGCATGATGTTACCAACCTGCAGGCAAGCGGTATTTTTGTGGTGGTATTATTACTTACAATGGGGTTGGTATGGCTATTAAAAAGTTGGGATTTTACTAACCGGTATGTGCTGGGCAGTATAACAGGCAATAAAAAAACTGTATAATTGCCAGTCTGTAAGTTGCACTTGACTTATTATGTTGATATTTTGAAAGCGTCACCTAGCATTGAATTCTTAAGTTTTAGTTTTGCTTCAATGCTGGTAAACTCAAATACTATAAGTTGTAAACCCATAGGTTGAATTCGGTACTGAAAGTCTATTTGGTGGCTTCTCCGTTCTTTTATTTTATTTATCCTTTATTTAAACCGTTTGTAAAAGCTAAATCCTTAAACTAAAGTCCATAGCCTAAACTAACGTGGTGATACCATTTATGGGCTTGCCTGTTTTATCTAACCTCAAGCCACTCTCTTTATGTGCAGTCCCTTAGCACCCTAAGGGTTAAAAAATAAATTAAATCCCGCGGATTGATTTTTGGTCTGATCCCTACTCATATTTTAACGCCGGAAAAGTTTAGAGGTGCACATTTATTTACTTCACACCACCTGTCCCTATCCTAATGGGATTTCAGTTGGCCCAGGTGCATTAAAATTGTGAATTTGTTAAATCCCTCTGGAGTTGCCGGTTGTTACTATTTACTTAAGTTATATTTTATCACATCGGGATAAACCTCATTGTAAATAGCGGAGATAGATTTATTTATCCTAGGGGTATCCTTATTGAAGCATTATAAGAGGAATATATTTTATACCAACCGGATAAGCTGATTGTAGCAATTTAAGAAGAGTATATTATCCCGGCGGGATAAGCCGGAAGTAGCAATACAAAGTGAGGTGATAACTCAAAAGCTGAAATAAGCCCCTTGTTTACGCTTAATTTTAATTCAATAGTAGTGCCGTTAAACTAAAAGTTTAATTGTTTGATTATACCTCACCCTAAACATCTCAAAACAAGCGATAAGGCCTTAGTTTGCCGGGCGTTTTATTAACTAACTTTATCCCAGGTTTCCGTATTAAAATTATACATTTTTACCACCCTGGCAGGGTTGCCCATTGCTACTGAATATGGCGGTATGTTTTTAGTAACAACTGCCCCGCCTGCAACCACGCTATGCTTGCCAATTGTTATGCCGGCAGTAATTACCGCGTTGGCGCCAATCCAGCAATCATCTTCAACAACTATAGCAGCCACCGTTTCGCCTTGCATGCTAATGGGTGTGCGGGGGTTGGTATAGTTATGGTTTAAGCCACTTAGCACAATATTTTGCGCAAGCATAACATTGTTGCCAATAGTTACCGGGCCAATAATAACGGTGCCCATGCCTACCCTTGCATTATTGCCAATATGTACACCCCCTACGCCGTTATTAATGGTGCAAAAATCTTCTATAGTGCTACGGCTGCCGATGGAAAATGGCTGAAAGGGCAACACATCTACCCTGGTGCGCCAGCATATAACAGCACCTTTACCTTTGCTATGGTAAAATGGGTTAACTATCCACCTTACCCATGCCCTTGGCCTTGCCTGGTATTTTGGCACCAGGCACCAATGCACTATTTTTTTCAACAACGTATTAGTTTTTATAGTTTGGGTAATGCTCATGTAAGTGATATGTTAAGTGCTTTATTTTTTTGCTGAAGGCTAATAATTGCTTCTAGTTCCGTGTATACTGCCAATGTCTTATCGGCCGCATCTTTCCAGTTAAACCGGGCTGCATTGGTAAAGCCTTTATCTTTTATTTCGTTATAAAAATTTTTATTAACTAATAATTTCAAAATATATGCGCATATTTCGTTGGGCATTTCGGGGTTTATAAGGCAAGCTGCGCCGCCTGCAATTTCGGGCAATGCCGATGTATCCGATGTTATTACGGGCAAGCCGCACGCCATTGCTTCTATCACCGGCATGCCAAAACTTTCGCGGTGCGAAGGATATAAAAAAATAGTGGCAAGGTTATACAGGCAAGGTATATTATCAAAGGGAACATAAGCAAGCACCTGTATGTGTATTATTAAACCAGGGGCACCAATTTGTTTAAGCAGCCCTGTTATGTAAGGCAAGGTGCAATCCGTCAACACAAGTGATAGTGGCTCCTTTACGGCATTAACATACAGGTCAAAAGCCCTGAGTACGCCAATTGTATTTTTCTTTGGTGCCGTATTGCCAAAATGCAGCAGGAACTGCTTTGGAAGCCCGTACTTATCTCTAAAATTATTTAATAAATTTTGGTCTGCTATCGGCTTAAACTGTTCGTTAACTCCATTGTATACCACCTTTACTTTGCTTGCCGAAACTTTAAGCCGCTTAACGATCCTTCTTTTTTCGTAAGCGGATACAGTTATTATAAATGCCGCTTTTTTAGCAACGATAGGTACAATAAAACGGCGGTAAATATTACCAAAGTTTTGATAGGAGGATCCTGAAAAATTAATAGATTCAAGGTAAATGATATCATGTATGGTAATGATCATTGGGGTTTTACAAAACAGTGGTGCGGTGTTGGCAGTACAATGTAAAATGTCTGGCTTACTTTTTTCAATGGCTAATGGTAAATATTTCTGCTCCCATATCGGGTATGCACCACTATTGCTGTTGGCAACCGAAAAGTTTGCGCTTTTACCAATGCAATTAGTATCGGTATCTTCCTTTGCAAAAACGATGTACGTATTCTTGTTACGTATTTTTTGCAACTGGCGGATAATCTCTAGAGCAACTATTTCCATGCCGTGCTTTTTTGGCCTGAACAGCCTTTGTACTTCTATTGCAATAATCATAGTGTTGGTATGTGGTACGGTTAAACTAAAAGTATGTCAGTATGCCTTATAAGGCACTTATTCGTAATTATTAAAATGGCACAATGGATAACTTTCCATAAAGGCTGCGGTAATATGCCTGGCAGTAATTACTTATGTTTATAGAGATGTTTTTTTAAGCGTAAAAGCAATGCCCTATAAAAGCCGCCATCAATTTGTAAACGGCGGTCGCTCGTCCAAACCCTTGCACCGGCACTTGCTACAGCTTTTATTTTTCCACCAGCCTCCTGCAACCGCATTGCCATCATGCCATCTTCTATAGCAGGGCCATCTGTTTCGCCGGCATTGCCACGAAACGTGCGCTGCACCGGAATATCATATCCATTTACATCAATGCCATTTTGCCTTACAAGGCCACAATTAAAGCCTAGCACATTTAAATAAGGCTGCGTTTTTTCTGTCTTCCTTTTAACAACAGCGCTCAACATTTCGTAAAAGGCATATAGCCAGCGTGGGGTATTTGCGCCTGGTAAAAATGAGTAGCTTCCATGCACGCAATGCACTTGCTCCGCTGTTCCTTCAATCAGCGCTTTTGTCATAGCGGTTACCCACCCTGAAGGATAAAGCGTATCGCTGTCGGCGGTTAAAATATATTTTCCTTTTGCTTTTTGTAGCCCTAATGTACGGGCGTGGCCAATGCCCTGCCGAGATTCGAATAAGGTACAAATGCCTAGCCGCTGTAATAGCTTTGCGGTGCCGTCGGTAGAATTGTTATCTACCACAATTAGTTCGGTTGGATAAGCTGTTTCTGTATCGGCAAGCGATAATAGCGTATGCAATATTCCTTCCTCTTCATTCCAGGCTGGTATAACAATGCTTACCAATGGGTTAGGTATAGTAAATTTTGATAGCTTTTGCTTAAGCGCCGCAAAGTCTGCATCAGTATATTTATTAGCAAGGAGTGGTTGGTGCAGGATATTTGATACCCACGAGGGTAATAAAAAGTTAATCATTTTCAGTAAGGGGTGTAGGTGGATTAAAAAAAATAAATGCTACCTACTAGAACTACATTTTTAAAATAAAATTGTTGGGATGTAAAAAATAAGCAAAAATAAATTGTGGTACTTTTGAATAAACGCAATTTATTATACAAAATAACGTTCACAGGATGCAATGCTACAAACACATAGCAATGCGATAATTAATCCTGCTTCATTACCCTAATATTCAAAATTTATCTATGCACTGGATAGCATTTTTTTTCTGGCTTGCCTTAAGCATTGTATTTTATGCTTTTGTTGGATATGGTATTTTATTATACCTGCTGGTAATAATAAAACGGGCTGTGTATCCTGCAAAAGAAAATGAACCAGTATTTTTTGAGCCAGCGGTAACATTGGTAATACCTTGTTTTAATGAAGCCGATATTTTAGAAGCTAAGATTGCTAATTGCAAGTTGCTCGATTACCCCACCAATAAATTAACGATTGTTTTTATAATAGATGGGTCTACCGATGGCAGCCACATAATTTTAAGCCACTGGCCAGAAATAACTGTACTTTATCAGCAAGGCCGGGCTGGCAAAACCGCTGCTGAAAATAGGGCGATGAAATTTGTGCAAACGGAGTACGTAATTTTTTCTGATGCCAATACCATGCTAAATACTGGTGCTGTAAAAAACATAGTTAAGCATTTTGCCAACAATAAAGTGGGCTGTATATCGGGCGAGAAAAAAATTATTAGCGGCAAAGCAGATAGTGCCAGTGGAACCGGCGAGGGTATTTACTGGAAATACGAATCGCTGCTGAAAAGGCTGGATTCAGAACTGAACAGTGCTGTTGGCGCCGCGGGAGAGTTAGTGGCATTCAGGGTTTCGTTATACCAGGACTTGCCAGAAGATACGCTGCTGGATGATTTTGCGCAATCGATGCAAATGGCTGCGGCTGGCTATAAAATTATATACGAGCCACAAGCTTTTGCTGTAGAGACGGCTTCAATAAATGTTGCAGAGGAATTAAAGCGAAAAGTGCGTATTTGTGCAGGTGGGTGGCAAGCTATCAACCGGCTATATGGCAAGCTGCGCTTTCAAAAAACACCTTTGCTCTTCTTTCAGTATCTCTCCCATCGTGTTTTAAGGTGGACAGTTGCACCCTTTTTGTTAATAGCCATCTTTATACTAAACATACCATTAATTGTAGCCGGGCAACAATTTTACAGCTACCTCATGGCTGCGCAAATAGTATTTTATGTAGCAGCAATTACTGGCTTTATCCTCAAAAATAAAAAACTTACTTTTAAACCAGTGTTTGTGCCTTATTACTTTTGCATGATGAACTACGCGGTGTTAGCAGGCTTAAAAAAATATGTATCAGGCAACCAAAAAGTTACCTGGGACAAAGCAAAACGCAAAGAAACCTCATTAAACTAATTTATAAAAAAGCACAACATACAAGTGCTTAAAAATCCAAATCCAACATTCCGTACCACCTCTCCCTACTATGAAAAAAGATACTTACCATGGTGTAATTGTATATACTACCGCAGGTTTTATACTAGGTATTACCCTTATAATGATTGGTGCTTTCCTTAATTATGAAAGTGGCTTTAATGGTCCGTGGTTCCATATATTTGAATATGCGCCCGACTTTATAATTATTGTTTTTTCTCCCTTATACCTAAGTGCACTTTTTTGTTTTATTGGTTTTAGGCGAGAGCAGCTGGTACTGTTTAACCGCAAAATAAAGCATAGCCTGTCTAAAGAACAAATTATAAATACCGCTGCCGATAACCAGATAAAATTACTGGGCAAAATAATAGCTCAGGTAAACGAATCAATTGTAATTACCGATGCCAGTGGCAAAATAGTATGGGTAAACAATGGCTTCACCAATACGCATGGCCATACGCAAGATGAGGCAAAAGGCAAAGATTTAACCAACTTTTTACGTGGCCCCCTAACAGATAAAACTGTCGCCAGAAATATAATTGATAGGTTAACACAAGGCGAAGATGTAGTAGAAGAATTATTAACCTACCACAAAAATGGCACTACCATCTGGCAATCGTTAAGTATTAAGCCAATACTCGATGATAGTGGTAAAGTTTCTAATTTTATTGCCCTTCAAAATGATATCAGCAGCCGCAAAGAAAAGGAAATTGCCATTGCGGCATTGTACAAAGAAGTGGCGAATTATAAGTTTGCATTAGACCAGGCTGCTATTGTGGTCATCTTTAACACAAAAGGAAAAATTACACAGGTAAATAAAAAGTTTTGCGACATCCGTAAACTGGCGGAAGAAAATATAATTGGTATAGATTATCAGACTATAAGCGGTAGCACGCCAGGCCATAATATAGAAAAGCCAATATGGGACTTATTATTAGCCGGCCATACCTGGACGGGGGAATTAGCAGGCTGTACAGCTAACGGGCAAACTTATTGGGTAGATACAACCATTGTACCCTTGCCAGGCACCGATGGAAAGCCTTACCAATTTTTAGCCATGCAGCAGGATATTACTGAAAGAAAAACATTACAAGGAGAGTTGCTAGTAAGTAAAAATAAATTGCAGCAAGCTATGCAAATTGCAAGGCTAGGCGCCTGGGAAATGGACATTAATGATACGCTCACCCTATCTGCAGAATTAAAGCAATTATATCATTTGCCTTTGGAAGGCGAAGTAACCTTAGAGCAAGTTCATGCCAATATACCAGCAGAAGATATTAGTAATATACAGCAAAAAATGAGTACGGGCCGAGCGGCTTCTTCAAGAGTGGAAGTTGAATACCGCTACATTATTCAAGGGCAGGTGCATTACATGATTTCAAGCAATACAATTAAGCTGGATGCGGAAGGTAACTACATGGGTACTTTTGGTACAGTACAGGATATTACAGATACCAAACTTGTAGCATTGGCCTTAAAGAAAAGCGAAGAAGAAAAGGCTGTTGTGCTAAACAACACACAAACTATTTTATGCGTGCACGATATGGATGGCACGATGCTCGATATGAATATTGCGGCGGAAAAAGCTAGCGGTTATACAAAAAAGGAAGTGGTAGGCCAAAGCTTAAAGCTTATTATTGAAGCCGGTTTGTATGGATATTTTGATGCCTACATTAAAGCTATACACCAAAATGAAACCGTGAATGGAAGGATGAAGATTATTACAAAATCCGGCAACAAGCGTATATGGCTTTATCAAAACACTGTGTACGCCAATAACGGTAACAAACCTTATGTAATTGCAAGCGCCATTGATATTACCGACTCTGTAAAGGCACAAATGGAAATTGAAAAACAACAACAATTCATCCGCCAGATTATTGATAATAGCCCTAACCTTTTATTTATGTTGAACGAGCAACGGCAAATTGTACTGGCCAACAAAACTTTTTCATGTTATTACCCGTATAATGAAATGGAAATGCCCTTTGCCAAAAGCCTGGCTTTAGGTGATGATGATATTTTTTTAGGAAACATTAGCCGCCTCGATAGCATTAAAGAAGGCGAAATAATATTGTCTGAAGGAAGCCTGAAAAACCCGTCTACCGGGCAATTATCATGGTTCAGCATTATGAACAAACGCTTTAAAGAAAAAAGCGGCAGAGAGTACCTACTTTGCTTTGGCATGGATATTACCAGCAGGCACAAAGTAGAGACAGACCTGCTAGCCGCAAACGAAATGGTGGAAAGGTCGTTAAAAGTAAAAGACGAATTTATCAGTAACATGAGCCATGAAATTAGGACACCCCTCAATGCTGTGGTTGGCTTTACAGACCTACTTGCAGAAACGGATTTAAGTAAAGAGCAATCCAGTTATGTGGATATTGTTAGGACCGCATCTGCAAGTTTGTTATCCCTCATCAATAATATACTGGATATTTCAAAAATAGAATCGAACAATGTTATATTGGAAATGATGCCCATAAACGTTGCTGGCATTATTACAGATGCCGTTATAATACTGGAACACAGGGCTAAAACAAAAGGGCTGGAGGTAAGGATACATTTTGATGATGCCTTGCCAAAAAAAGTTTTAGGCGACCAATTACGGCTTAGCCAGGTAATAATTAATTTATTTGGTAACGCTATAAAATTTACCGACAAAGGTTTTATTGATATTGAATGCCGGCTGGCAACAGGTACAGATACCTCCAAAGACTATATTTATTTTTCTATAAAAGATACAGGCATTGGTATTGCGCCAGATAAGCAGCCAACTATATTTCAACGTTTTACACAGGCTAATACAAATACAGAAAGGCTGTATGGCGGCACTGGCCTAGGCTTAAGCATTACTAAAAGTATTATCGAGCTTTATGGAGGCTCAATATCTATGCAAAGCGGGCCTGGCATAGGTACATCATTTTATTTTACCCTACCGTTTGAAAAATACCGGGAAACAACAAATGGTACTGAGGAAAATAATATTGATAGCTCCGATTTTTTATGTGTCAACACCAACAACCCTGTACATATTTTACTGGCTGAAGATAATATGGTCAATGCCATGCTGGCTACTAAAGTGCTGGCAAAAAAAGGATTCAAAGTAAAGCATGTAATTAATGGCGCCTTAGCAGTAGAAGCCGTGCAGCAGCAGCATTTCGACCTTATACTGATGGATATACAAATGCCGGTTATGAATGGTATCAACGCATCAAAAGCCATCCGTAATTTACAAACCACAGAAGTAAAGATACCCATCATTGCCATGACAGCTTATTCATTGTATGGCGAAATGGAAAATTGCTATAAGGCCGGTATGAATGGTTATTTAGCTAAGCCTTTTAAAGCAGTAGACCTCTTTAATACTATTATGGAACTAGTAAAAAAATAGCCAGTTTAATAAGCAATTACTGATAATTGAAAATGGTTAAATAATCATCAAATAAATCAATTACTGCAGTACAAAAATTAAAAAAGAAATTATAACCTCATGGACGAAAATTTAGTAAATATTGACCTCACTTACTTTTATTCAATAACTGGAGGGGACAAAGCCTTTGAACAATTGTTATTAATAGGCACAATTGCTGATATAGATGATAAAATAAGGGCTTTTAAAAATGCCTGGAAAGAAAAGGACGCAGCCAGCATTAGAAGTAATGCGCATTCTTTAATATCACTATCGGCTATTGTGGGCATAGCCGAAATGGAAGATTACAGCAAGCGGATTGACAGGGCATTTGGAGACCATAACTTTCATCCGGAACTATCGAGGATGGCCGATTTTATTATTGCTGCCTGGTACATAGCGCAAGAAAAGCTTAAAGCATTAATTGCAGGCATTGGTTTACAAATTGAGCTGCCCTAAAATTGGCTATATTTTTGGGCCACTATATTTTTTTATTAACAGCATCCTGGTTATTTTCACCAAATGCCAGTTATTGATCCGCACATAGCGCAATTATTACAATGTATAGAGTTAGAAGAAAAAGAGCAGGTAAAAAGATATAGCCTGGACCAGCAACATACCCTAAAAGCCCTTAAGGCAGAAGGTTTAGCCCTACACCCTATAGTTGTTACCCGCAAAAATTTTGGTTACGCTGATTATCCTGAAATTACCTTCCGCTTGCCTTTTCCGCCTGATAACAACCAGTTTAAAGATGGTGCCTCCATTGAATGTTTTACCAGCGGCGAAGAACCTGTTAAAGGCGTACTAATGAGCCTTGAAGGAAAAACAGGCGAGTTCAGGCTGTTTGCGCCCGACTTTCCGGATTGGATAGAAGATGATGGCGTGGGCATAAAACTTGCACCAGACCAACGCACCACTACCATTATGAAAACGGTGCTAAAACAATTACCTGATAACAAGCACCTCTTCGGCTTATTTGAACAATTGCATAAAGAAACGCCTACCGAAAATTTTGCTGTCCCAAACAAAAATATAGACCTTAATTTTAGCAACATACATTTAAATGACAGCCAGCAAAAAGCTGTAATGGCGATTGTACAAAACGATACTATTACCATTGTGCATGGGCCGCCAGGCACCGGTAAAACCACCACCCTTATTGAAGCCGTAATACAACTAATAAAAGCTGGAGAAAAAGTATTGATAGCCGCACCAAGCAATACCGCCGTAGATAATATTGCCAAAGGCCTTATAACAAAAGGCGTAAACCTGCTCCGTATAGGCAATGCTACCAAAGTTGACGAAGCCATTTTTATGCATACCCCAGAAGGTAAGCTTAGCAATGGCAAACAACAAAAAGAAATAAAAGAATTAAAAATTAGGGTAGAACAGTTTCGCAAGATGGCCTTAAAATATAAGCGCAGTTTTGGCAAGGCAGAAAGGGAGCAACGCGATTTATTGTTTAAAGAAGTAGAAAATATTAGGGCAGAAATTAAAAAAATACAAGCCTACAACGAAGATAAATTATACACTGAAGCTGAAGTAATAGCGGGCACGCCCATTGGTTTATACGATGCAAAAATCCATCGCCTCAAATTTAATACATTGGTAATAGACGAAGCCGGGCAATGCATAGAGCCGCTTGCCTGGTGCATATTTCCTTTAGCGCAAAAGTATGTACTGGCGGGCGACCACCTGCAATTACCGCCAACAGTATTGAGTAATGAAGCTGCCCGCCTTGGGCTTAACCGTTCTATTTTAGAAGTAAGCATTAGTGCAATAAATAACATATTTTTATTAAACACCCAGTACCGCATGCGGCAGGCCATTGCAGGTTTTAGCGGTGGTTATTTTTATGATGGGCTATTGCAGACCGCCGCCCACCTTAGTAATACCGGCACGCACATTAGCTTTATAGATACTGCTGGCAGTGGTTATAACGAAAAGCGGGGCGACAATGGCATGAGCCTGCAGAACGAAGGCGAGCTAAGGATTGTGCAGAAATTAATGGAAACAGAAATCCTCGATCCACTATTAACTGCCTTTATTTCGCCCTATGCAGGGCAGGTTGCCGCAGCCAGGGAAGCATTGCCAAAAGAAATGCGCATCAGCACCATCGATAGTTTTCAGGGGCAGGAAAAAGAGATCATCATACTAAGCCTTGTGCGTAGTAACGACGAGGGCGATATCGGTTTTTTAAAAGATTACAGAAGGATGAATGTAGCTATTACCAGGGCAAAAGAGCAGTTGTTTGTAATTGGCGATAGTGCCACTATTGGTGGCGATGCGTTTTATAATGCTTTTCTTACCTACATAGAAACACAAGGAAGTTACAGGACGGTGTGGGAGTTTGAGCTGTAAGCGCTATTTACAAACTTTGTTTGTTACGGGGCCAATTGAGGGGTTGCAAAGAGGCATCTAAAAAATGCAGCCATCTTAATACAAAAACATTTTAATTTCTATACGCTTAACCCCTCCTTGTTACCAAGCCTATCGGTTTATTAAAATTATTTTAAAGTGCTTCCATCTCTAATTTCTTCATTTCCGGTAGTGATGATTGTATCTCCCGCGTTAAGGCCAAGCCCACCAAATATTTCTATCTTACCATCGGCTTCCCGCCCTTTTTTTATTGCTACCCATTGAGCTTTACCAGCTTGTTTTTTTATCACAAATACTTTTTCGGTACCGTTTACAACTGCTGTTTTGGGTACTACAAAACTACTATCCTGCCCTTGCAGCGGAATGGATATTTCGGCAATCATGCCGGGCAATAATTTTTTACTGCTATTATCAACATCCATCTCAATGTTTTCAGAACGCAGGCGGTTGTCGAGCGCGCCCGCAAGCCTTGCTATCCTGGCTGTAAATTTTTGGCCTGCAATTGAATTGACGGTGAAATTAATTTCGCTTTTATTGCTAAGGAAAGAAGTATAGGCAGCTGGTATAGAAGCTGCCAAACGTAATTTATTTTGCTGGTGCAAGGAAAACATCGGCTGGTCGCTTCCTTTGCCTGCTGGCCCAACGTACGCACCGGTGCTAACATTCCTGGAGCTTATTATCCCACTAAAAGGCGCCCTTATTTCCAGGTAATTTTTTGTGTCGGTTATTTCTCTATTGGCGGCCTTTGCAGCGTTTAATTGAGCCAGGTCGCTGTTTTGCCTTGCAAGGGCAAGTTCCAATTCATTAGGCGATATAGTGCCTGGCGTTTTACTAGTTTCCAACAGCCTGTTATAGGTTGCTTTGCTGCCCTGGTACAACGCATCAAAAGATTGTAATTTGGATTGGGAGCCGGACAGCTGCGAGCTTATCTCAGGCGCTTCCATAACAGCTAATAATTGCCCCTGGCTTACTTGTGAGCCCACATCCACATATATCTTTTTTACAAAACTGCTTACCTTAGCATACAGGTCAACTTGTTGAAAAGACGTAAGTTCGCCTGGTATGTCCAGCGTAGAAGAAAGCATGCCTTTCTGCAATACAAATGTTGGTTTAGGCGCCGCTGCTTTCATCGCGGCAGAGTCTGCACCGTCTGTTTTTTTTGCTTCAGAGGAACCACAGCTTTGCAGCCCGCCAATAAGCAATAAGGCTACTGGAAAAATGGTGGCCAATGTCAGTTTATTTTTTTTCATATAAAGATGGTATATAGTGTATGCTTTCAATGTCTTCAGGGTCTAACGATACAGATTGTGTGGTTGTTTTGCCTTGTACCCAGGCAAATACCAATGGTAAAATAAATAAGGCGGCAAAGGTAGATGCAACAAGCCCGCCAATAACAGCACGGCCTAATGGAGATGCCTGGTCCCCGCCTTCGCCAAGGCCTGCAGCCATTGGTATCATTCCTGCAACCATGGCCACACTCGTCATTAATATCGGGCGCATACGCAAAGACACTGCTTCCTTGGCCGATTTTAAAGCATCGCCATTGTGCTTGCGCAATTGCTCTGCATTTGTAATAAGCATTACGGAGTTGGATATGGAAACGCCTACCGACATGATCATGCCCATGTACGATTGTAAATTTAAAGTAGAACCTGTAAGCATCAGCAATAAAAGCGAGCCTAATATTACTGCCGGCAAAGTTGCCAGTACAACCAACGAAACTTTAAACGATTGGAAGTTTGCTGCCAGCATTAAAAAGATAACAACGATGGCTACTATCAGGCCAGAT
The DNA here is from genome assembly GCA_025351645.1 of Ferruginibacter sp. Classification (GTDB taxonomy): domain Bacteria; phylum Bacteroidota; class Bacteroidia; order Chitinophagales; family Chitinophagaceae; genus Ferruginibacter. The sequence continues at coordinate 6,866 of JANXVN010000118.1, read as the reverse complement.
TGTAAACTATCCAGTGTATCAGTCAGTACATCGCTCAAGCCTTTCGCTTCCATCGTTAAGCCACGGGGCATTACCCCAAGCGATTTGATGGCGGTATTTACATCTGCGGTAGCATGCCCCAGATCTTTTTTATACAAATTGGCCGTGACAGATAAAACCGGTATTACGCCGATGTTATCGTTTTCGCCATAAGTGGTACCAGTGGTTAATGTAGCCACATCGCCAATTACAGGCCTTGGTTGATTTTTCAGCACAGGTATCTCCAAAATATCATTGGTGCTATTCATTTTATTTTCGGGGATCTCTACCTGCACGCTATAGGCAAGCCCAACTTTCTGGTCTACCCACACATTTTTTTCTGTGTAACGGCTACTAGAAGTAGAGGCGGTAAGCGACCTTGAAATATCCTGTACATCAACACCTAGCTGGGCTGCTTTTACGCGGTCTATATCAATATTTATAGATGGATATTTTGTTGCCTGCCCTATCTGTACATCCCTCAGGTAAGGTATCTGGTTCAGCTTTTCTATCAGCTTGTTGGCATACTCTTCATTTAAGACTTTGTTTTTGCCAGCTACTTTTACTTCTATCGGCGTTGGTGCTCCCTGGCTTAATATTTTATCGGTTAATTGTATTGGTTCAAAAGACATTTTTACATCGGGCAAAGCAGCTTTCATCCTATCCCTGAATTTGTCTTGCAGTTCTTCGAGGTTGGTATTGTACGCTTCTTTTAATTGTACTTGCAACACGGCTTCCTGCGGGCCAGCCATAAATAAATAGATGGGGCTTGTTGAAAATAAGCCAGGATGCTGGCCTACAAATGCTGAAGTAATGGCAATATTATCTTTACCCACCAGCGTATCTAAAACAGCCAACGATTTAACTACGTCACGTTCTGTATTTTCTACCCGGGTACCATCCGGCGCACGCAGCCTAACCTGAAATTGCCTGGCATTTACTTTAGGTAGTACATCTCTACCAATGCTTTGTAATAGCAAAAAGGCAATGCCGGAAATGAATAATACATAGAGCACGACCACCAGCTTTGAGTAAGGAAAAAGCCTGTCTAAAAACCGAAGGAAGCGGTTACGGAACTTATCGAAAGGCGACAATTTTAAGGAAGGGTTTTCTACCAGTAACCGTTTTTCGTTCCAGGTATCTTTTTCATCTAAAGTGGTAAGCCCGGTTGCTATAAATTGTGCATCTTCGGTAATGCCTGGCGTATGCGTATCGCCTTTTTTTCCTTTATGGCTTTTCATTAACCAGTTGGCCATAATAGGCACAAATGTTTGTGCCATAAAATAAGATACTATCATTGAAAAGGCAATAGCCAAAGCCAATGGAAGGAAAAGCGCACCGGGTATGCCTTTCATGGTAAAAGCCGGTGCAAATACCGCTAATATACAAAATAAGATAAGGAGCTTAGGGAAGGCAATTTCTTTACATGCATCCCAAATGGCGAGCGCCTTGGGCTTATGCATGTCAAGGTGCTGATGTATATTTTCTATTGTTACAGTGGATTCATCTACCAAAATACCAATGGCCAGTGAAAGGCCGCTTAAGGTCATGATGTTGATGGTTTGATGGAACAAGGATAGGAACAAAATACCTGCAATGATAGAAATGGGTATGGTCATAATAACAATGAGCGCACCTCTGGGGTCACCCAAAAATAACAGCACCATCAAGCCCGTAAGTATTGCTCCAATCGCCCCTTCGCTCAACAAGCTTTTTACCGCATTAATAACGTAACTGCTTTGGTCAAATTCATAAGATAATTTTACATCTGGCGGAAGCAATGCCTGAAAACGGGGGATTGCTTTTTTTAGGTTCTGCACCACTTCCCAGGTAGATGCATCGGCAGATTTAGTGATGGCGAGGTACACGGATCGCTTGCCGTTTATTAAGGCATAACTACTGGTAATATCGGCACCGTCTTCTACCGTTGCCACATCTTTTAAATATAAATTTTGTACGCCGCCTTTAAATAGCGGGATGCTTTCAAAGTCTTTTACCGTCTTAATAGTGGTGTTTACAGGAGTAAGGTAATTTTTGTCGCCGATACGTACATTACCTGCGGGAGATGTTTGGTTGTTTACCCGCAAAGCCTCAACAATCTGGTCGGCAGTCAGGTTGTGCGAACGCAGTAATTCAGGGTCAACTTTTATTACAATGGTGCGCTGGTTACCACCAAAAGGTGCGGGCGTAACAAGGCCCGGAATAGAAGAAAAAGAAGACCGTACATAAACGCTTGCAAAATCAAGCAGCTCATTATTAGTACGGATGGGGCTGCTTACCACTAACTGGCCTACCGGCAATGTAGACGCATCGAACCGCAATATAAATGGCGGCTGCGAACCTGGTGGAAAAATTGCCTGTGCCCTGTTACTAAAAGCAGAAACTTCAGCGGCGGCCTGCGCCATGTTAGTACCTTCGTAAAAAGTAAGCTTCATCAAAGTAAGCCCTTGTATGTTTTTTGTTTCGATACTTTTTACACCGGATACATACAGCATGAGGTTCACATAATTCTTGCCGAAGTAAGATTCCATCTGGTCTGGCGTATAACCACCAAAAGGATGCGACAGGTAAATGACGGGCATATTCATGTCCGGAAAGATGTCGATCTTGATGGTACGTATAGCATTGACACCAAAGAAAAACAATGCTGCCACCAACACCAAAATAGTGATAGGCTTTCTTAATGCGGTCCTGATTAAATTCATATAAAGAGGTTATAAGTTATCATAAAAGTTATAAGTAGGCGTTATGAGTTGAGAGACAAGAGCAAGTATGAGCCATTCAAATTTCAGCAGAGTATTTCTGCCGAAAGAACTTATAACTCATAACTCATAACTTACCTCGCTTGTTTTAGGAATAGATCAAAGTCCCCTGATGCTGCCGCCTTTTGCAGCAATGATTGCCATACGTTGATGTAGGCTACGCTCATGTCTGTTTCTGCCCTGCTTACTAAATACAATGCCTGTTGCAAGTCTATGATGTTGCTTAATCCATTTTTGTATAATACTGATTTTTGCAGATAGGCATCTGTGGCTGCTTTATATTGTATGGGTGCTTCTTGCCAGCTTTGTAAACTATTTTGTATGTGCTGGTCAGATAATACCAATTGGTCTTTTAACTGTGTGCTTACCAAATCATATTCGTATTGTAAGCCGTTGCTTATAAAAATTTGTGCGCTTACCTGGTGTTTTATTTTGGCGATGCTCATTATGTTCCAATTGATAGATACGCCGGCCACATAATTGCTTCGTGTTGGATTGATACCCGTAAAATAATTTTTAGAATAGTTGCTGTTTTGGGCTGTGTAGTCATAATCGAAGCCAGATGCTTTGCTTTGGAAGATGCCAAATAGATTAACGCTAGGCATAATGCTTTTTGCAAGTAAATTTTTATAACTATTACTCTGGCCAATACGTGTTTTATAAAATTTTACCTGCGGGTTTTGATCAACAGTAAGTTGAGTGCTATAAGTTTGCGGTAACACTTTTAAAAAAGACGAATCGGCTATATAAGCCACTGGTGCGGCATTCATCAACTGTGCCAACTGGTTATTGAATTGTTGTTCGTTATTGGCCGCATCAATAATCAATAGTTTTGCCTTGGATACTTCGGCATTGGCAATGGAAGAATCTACGCCGGCATTAAGCCCGCTTTTTGTACGTGCAAGTACCACCCGTTGTACATAGTTTGCCCTTTCTAAGTTGGCTACTGCGCTTTTGGCAAGTGTTTGTGCCACCAGTAAATTTAAATAGGCACTGGATATTTTTACGCTTTGTATAAATTGTTCCTGCACCACATCTGCAGAATCCCTGTTAACTAAAGAAGCAGAGTATTCGATACGGGATTTTAGCCTTCCAAAAGAAAATGCTTCCCAATTAGTGTTCAATATATAAACGCCGCCAAAGGCTGCCCTCCAGCTTTGGCTGGCATTTGTTGGTCCAGATGAGCTTGTACCTGCCACACCATATGGAGCTAAAGGACCAAACTGACCGTTGATAGTACCATAATCCTGCTGGATAGAGGCTACTATGTTTGGAAGGTATTCGTTTTTAGTATTTTTTACCTGCTCTGCAGATGCACGCAGGTATTGCTGCTTAGCATGTATGCTTTGGTAATTTTGTAAGCCTGCCTGCACCGCTTGTGAAAGCAACAATTGTTTTTGTTCTTGCGCATCAGTTGACTGAAAAATACCAATGACGGTTATCAGCAATGCACTGCATTTGTAGAGTCTGAAATAAAACCTCATAAATAAGACTTTTAAATAAATAGTATCCGAGGCAGGCAAATCGTTTTTTGCTATGTACTTAGATTATGATTACTTAATACTCAGATTTTGAGTACTTAGTACTTAGATTGTAACTATACATTATTTCGATAATCAGGATTTAGAAAAGCATGGACTCAGAAAATATATTATTTTAAAAGTGAATACTCAGTACTAAGCCCTTGTTTATATTGCCAACTTTAAAAATCTACTGTCTGCATACTCAATACTCAATACTTCTCTCACCATTGCCCAGTTATACAAGACACACAATCCCTTGCTTTTTTAGGGTCTTTATCCATAATGCTTTGTAATAAATCCTGGTGCAGCGAATGTTTTAATAAAAACATTTCCGTATTGGTGTATGCCTGGCTAAATGATTTTTTTATTTGTGCCGCAATGTTTTTATATAGGTCGGCGAGTATATCGTTTTTTGCTGCATCCGCAATAGCGATGTGAAACTGTATATCTGCATCTATACATTCATCCGCCAGGTTCTTTTGCGCTGCGGCGTATCTTTTCTTTAGCAATTTTGTTAGTATCGCAATATCTTTTTGTGTACGGTTGATAGCGGCCTTTTCTGCTATTTTTAATTCCAGCAATTGCCTTACTTCATTAAGGTCTTGCGGGGTGGAGCTTTCCAGCCTTTTATACCAGGGCACAGGTGTACCATTCTGCATATCTACAAAAGTACCCAGCCCTTGCTTAACCCTTACCAAGCCCGAGTTTGATAAAATTCGTATCGCTTCGCGGATGCTGCTTCTACCAACGCCAAACTGTTGCATCAGCTCAGGTTCAGAAGGAAGCCTGTCACCCTTCTTTAATTTGCCTAAGGCAATTTGCTGCTGTAATTTGCTTACTACCTCATCACACACACCGCTTCTTTTTACAATTGTATCCATAGTCGTCAGGTCATCTGATGTGTAAAGGTATAGTTATAGGCAGTAATTAAATAAATGTTTTTGTGAGATAACATATAGTTAATTTAGTAATGCTTTAATTGGGAATGCAAACCTACGGATAGTAGCATATAAAAACTTTACGCTGATTATTATTTTGCAATAAAGAAGAAAGGAATATTTTTTAACGCTACGCTGCTACCTGCATAGTGGAAAAAGATGATTGAAAAACCAATGTAAAAGAGTGCGACGCCACTGCAGCCCCACATGGCTGTTGTATTGGCCGGGGCAAAAACATATATTTACTAGCATGGCTACAAGCTTTACGTAGCCTCCACTTTTTTTCTGGAAAATATTAACCCTGCAAGCACCAGGATTGTACCTGCAATGCCGTAAGCCGTAAGTGGTTCTTTTAAAATAACTACTGCCATGGCATAACCCAATATAGGCGCAAGAAACAGCCATTTGCCGGCTTTTACCGGATCTTTTTGCAGTAGCCCAAGCCATAGCCCATAGCCTAAAATAGATACAGGCACCACCAGCCAGGCAAATGACAAATAAAAGTTTTTATCGGCAACTAAAAAATTGTGGTTATGGTTTAGCAACACGAGCGGTATAAATAATAAGGCGCCATAAGTTATTTGCCAGGTATTTACTGTTAAATTAGATAGGGCCAGCTTTACTTTTGAAAAATAAATACTGCCTAAGGAAAAGGAGGTAATACCGCCCAGTAAGGCCACTATGCCTTTAAAAGAAGCATGGTTATTTTGAAGGTTTGGTATAGCCGCAACCACAAGCCCGCCAACAGCTATCGCAATGCCCTGCCACTCTCTTAACGAGACTTTATTTTTTAAGACTACTGCAGAGAGCAATATCAATATTAATGGATTGGTAGAAAAAATAAGGCTTATCAGCCCCGCAGATACATTTTCTATAGCAATTAAAAAACCACTCATGTATAGGGTAATACTCAAGGCACCAAGCACTAATAACTGCTTCATTTGGGTGGTTGTTGGCAAAACCTCTTTAGTACTTTTTATGCCATAAATATATACCTGTAAAATTACCGCCACAGTAGCAAAACGCAGGCTGGTAAATAAAAAAAGGTCTGCTGATTTTAGTGCAAACTTAGTTGCTACAGTAGCCGATGCCCAGAATGTAATAAACAAAATACCCTTAAGCGTGTCCAAATTTTACTGCAGTTTTAATTAGTCCAATAGGGTTGCTTACAACGAACAGGGCTTTGCGATGGTTGGGTATTGACCAACTGTCTGCCCGGAACCAAAACCGAGTAAAGATAAGATAATGATGTTAAGCAATAAAAGCCGAATGTTGCTTGTCCTGCCGGAACTAAAGCCGGGATGTGTACCACTGCTGATTGTACGAACGTCAAGCCCAACTATTGCAAAACCCCTTGTTCAAGCAACACCTGCGGTGGGCTCCCACCAATTATTAAAGCTCCTCAAATCATAAACCTTCATTTTTGTTGTTCATCAAATATATACAAAAATGAAACAGCATGAAATTTCAATTAAAACATTAAATGTGGATGCTTTACACTGGATTGAAAAACTTCGCCAGGTATTGCTCATACAAGACAAAGGAAAAGGCACGGTAAAAAACTATACGGCAGAGATGATGTTGCTCTTTAAATATTACAACACCAAAACCGTAGCCACCATCAC
>JANXVN010000102.1 GCA_025351645.1 Ferruginibacter sp. | reverse complement strand
ATGCTATGGCCTTGTTTTATAAATGTCTAATACCATCATTTTCTTAACAAATTAAAAGCAACACTTTCCTGCACGATACCTTTATTTTTGTGGCACTTAAAAAATAATCATGGGCTTAATTTTATTTATTGTTGGCATAATAGGTTGGCATGTTGGTATGTATGGCATGTTTAAAAAAGCAAGCATAACACCTTGGAAAGCGCTGGTGCCATTTTATAATACCTGGTGCATGGTTGAAAAAATGAACTTACCAAAAGTGTGGTTTTTCTTACAACTTATCCCGGTTGCCGGGCAGTTTATAACCATTTGGATAACGATTAAATTTGTAGAGCATTTTGGCCGTTTTGGTTTTTGGCACCATGCTGCAACCGTGTTGTTGCCATTTTTGTATTTCCCCTACCTTGGTTATTCAAAAAACGAAAAATATGCCGGGGATGTGGTTGTAAGGAACTATAAAAAATCTGCCTCACGGGAGTGGATAGACGCTGCGGCTTTTGCAGTAGTAGCCGCTACTATAATACGCACATTTGTTTTTGAAGCCTACACCATCCCTACACCATCCGAAGAAAAGACTTTGCTTGTGAACGACTATTTGTTTGTAAGCAAATGGACTTACGGGCCACGCATACCCAACACACCGCTTGCCATGCCTTTTGTGCACCACACCATGCCATTTGTAGCTGCCAAAAGTTATGTAGAATGGATACATATACCTTATACAAGATGGTTCGCCAGCCCGGTTCAGCGCAACGATGCGGTGGTATTTAATTTTCCGGCAAATGATACGTTGATCAATGATCCGATAGTAGAGGGCGAGCAACAATTTGGTTCGCAAACAACTTACTACCAGGAAATAAGGAATGAGATGGAGCAAGGGCATATATCTGAACAAAAAGCCAGGGACGATGTGTGGAACAGGTATGGAGATATGATTATTGAAAGGCCAGTAGATAAGAGAGAGAACTTTATTAAGCGTTGCGTAGGTATTGCGGGCGATACAATCCAGGTTGTAAATGGCAATCTTTTAATTGATGGCAAGCCCCAAGAATATTTTCCGCAGGCACAACGTTATTACAGGATAACTACACCACCCAATACCCCTGAGCTGGATAAAGAAATGCTGGAACCAATGGGCATACATGCACGCCCGGAACAAAGGGATATACAACCATTTGGCAATAACACTTTTTTAGTAAATATTACCAACGAAGAAAAAAAGCACCTCACTATCCCAAGCGGCTATACCGTTTCCGATTATATATCCAGGGTAGAAAATATGTTGTTTCCTTATTATGATACTTCCCATAAATGGAGCAGTGATAATTATGGGCCTTTATGGGTACCCAAAAAAGGAGCCAGTATTGAATTAACGCCTGATAATTTTATCCGCTACGGAAGATGCATTCAAACGTACGAAAGCAACCAGGTAGAAAATAAAGGCGGCAAATTTTTTGTTAATGGTAAAGAAGCTACCAGTTATACCTTTAAGATGAATTATTATTGGCTGATGGGGGATAACCGCCATAACTCGCTCGATAGCCGCTATTGGGGCTTTGTGCCGGAAGACCATGTGGTAGGAAAAGCTTCATTAATTTGGTTTAGTTGGGAAAAAGGCCCAAGGTGGAATAGGATATTCCGTTGGATAAAATAAAGTGTTTACCGCAGATTCGCAGATTACCGGTTGATTGATTTGCAAATCAGCGACAAAAAATTATTTAACCGAAAGGTGTATCCGCTAATCTTTTACAGCGTGTTTTACAAATAAGTTAGTCCTCCTTACAGCAATGCAGGGAGGATTTTTTATCTTGCCAGCATCAAGAAAAGGTAGCTTCCTACATAGTTTTCGTATCCATAAAATATTTTCAGCATGATAAAGAAAGATATTACCCTTGCAGTAGAAATTTATGCTTCTGCAGACGAACTAACCGAAAGCGATGGTAATTTACTGGCACGTGCAAAGGATGTAACCAAACAAGCTTATGCGCCATATTCTCACTTTAACGTTGGTGCCGCAGCTAAGTTAATTGATGGCAAAATTGTAACCGGCACTAACCAGGAAAACGCCTCTTACCCAGTAGGTATCTGCGCGGAAAGAGTATTGCTTTCTGTAGTTGCTTCCCAATATAATAATGCAGGCATTGATAC
>JANXVN010000310.1 GCA_025351645.1 Ferruginibacter sp. | reverse complement strand
AATCATCGGAAGACTGGAATTTCTTTGAAAATTCTATCTGGCTTATACTTTTGAACATACTAAACTATTTGGTACAAATATACTAAACAATTTAGTGTTTAACAACCATTCAAAAAACGTTTGCGCATGTAACACCTAATTTTATAAATATTAACCTCATTAAAAACTAACATTACTCAACAAGCAAAAAAGATAACTAAAAGAATACTTAAGAAAATAGTAATCACAAATAAGGGAAAGCGAAAACTAAAAAACTGCAGAAAAAATTGGCAGCCTAAAATGCTACATTTTAGCCCTATGCATATATTTAAATGAAGTGTAATTAAAATATTATTCCTTAGATTGTTTGCTATTACTCAATCACCCAATAATCTACTAACCTATTTGTACATTTGCCATTCTAAAAAAGATAAATGCTACAAGTTTTACTCATCGAAGATGAACAACGCATTGCCGACCTTATAAAACGAGGTTTGGAGGAACAAGGCTTTGCCATTACGCTTGCTTTTGATGGTTTAATGGGTAAAAAACTGGCACTTGCCAACCACTACGACATTATAATTACCGACATTATTTTACCCAATATCAATGGCTTGGAACTTTGCAAAGAAATTCGTTCTCAACAACCAAATATCCCAATTTTAATGCTTACAGCATTAGGAACTACAGATGATAAAGTAGAAGGCTTTGATGCAGGTGCAGATGATTATTTGGTAAAACCTTTTGACCTAAGGGAATTGCATGTACGTATAAGAGCATTATTAAAAAGAAATAGCAGCAATACTAATTTGCAAGGCTTTATTTTAAAATATGCTGATCTTGAACTGAACCTGCATACCAAAATAGTAAAACGTAGTAACAAAGAAATTTCATTAACGCCAAAGGAATTAAAACTTTTAGAGTACATGATGCAAAACACTGAAAGGGTTTTGAGCAGAACAGAAATTGCGCAAAATGTTTGGGAAACAACCTTTGATACTGGCACTAATTTTATTGATGTTTATATTAATTACCTGCGCAAAAAAGTGGATAAGGATTTTGCTATAAAACTTATCCATACAAAACCTGGGCTTGGTTTTATCTTTAAACAAGACTAACCATGCAAATAAAAACAAGGCTTACATTATTATTTACTTCGCTGGTTGCGGCGTTGTTATTGGGGTTTGTATTGACTATTTATTTTACCTCATTCAAAACAAGGGAAGATGAATATTTTAAACGATTAAAACAACAAGCAGCAACAAAAGCAAACCTTTTATTTGACACAAAAGTTGCACCCAATGTTTTGCAGTTGATTTATAAAAAAGCACCTAACGCTTTGTTTCAGGAAGAAGTTGCTATTTACGATACTGTTTTTCATTTGCTCTACCACGATGCTGTTGAAGTAGACAAAGTGAAAGAGACACAGGGCATGATGGATACCATCATTGCACAAAAAGAAACTCAATTTTATGTCGGGGATATGCAGGCAGTTGGCTTTTTATATGAACATAATAGTAAACTGTATGTAATTACTTCTGCGGCAGTGGATGGTTATGGGCTTGCCAAATTACATAACCTTCGCAATACCCTATTCCTCTCTTTTATTTTATCGGTAATAGTACTATTCTTTGTTAGCAGGTTTTTAGCAAAGAAATCTTTGCAACCAGTTTCATTGTTGCTAGACAGGGTTAAACAAATAACTGCAACCAATTTAGATTTAAGGGTAGACGAAGGCAACCGAAAAGATGAAATTGCAGCATTGGCAATTACTTTTAACGAAATGCTTAACAGGCTTGAAAATTCTTTTGATGCGCAAAAACATTTTGTATCAAATATATCCCATGAATTAAGGACACCTTTAACAGCAATGCTTGCAGAAATGCAATTGACTATACAAAAAGAAAGAAGTACCATTGAATACCAGCATTCAATTGAGCATATTATTTCTGACATCCAAAAATTGATACGACTTTCAAACAGCTTATTGGATTTGGCAAAAGCCAGTTACGACCAAACAGAAATTTCTTTTAAGCCAACCCGTTTAGATGAAATTTTACTGGATGCAAGAAATGATGTACTGCATAATAAACCTGATTATAAAGTGAATATTACTTTTGAAAAAGAAATAGATAACGATCAATTTATTTCAATAAATGGCAATGAATATTTATTGAAAACAGCCTTTAGCAACCTTATAGAAAACGGTTGTAAATTTTCTAAAAATAATCAAAGCACTACTTCTATTTCGTATAACGGTAAAAGTATTATCCTTGTTTTTTCAGATAATGGTATTGGTATTGCCAAAGAGGAACAGCAGCATATTTTTACACCATTCCACAGGGGTAAAAATAAAAAATTTGCTGATGGCCATGGCATTGGGCTATTCCTCACTCAAAAAATAATTGCTTTGCACAACGGTACTATTTTAGTTGCGTCCAAAGAAAAAGAAGGCACAACCTTTACAATCCAGTTGCCACATCTTTGATAGCCCTCTAATGATTTTCTAATAATATTCTAAAGCATCTCTAACAGCTCCTTCAATGGGGCTTTTTTAGCTTTGCAACATATCCGAAAAAAATACTTTTTACAAAATAAAAGTAAAAAAATACTTCGAAAGTTTTAAAATTAATTATCAATCTCCGTTGCTGTTAGGTTCTCTTTGGTATCTCGTCCGCTGCGGAATAAAACTAAAGTATATGTTCAAATTCTCGTTAAATTTTTTTTATACTAAAAAATACAGATTATTTAATGGGGATTGTTTCTATGCTTACCATCTCGTTAGGGATAAATAATAAAGTTTTCATAAAAAAAACAGGGTAATAAAGTTGCTAACAAAACCCAATTACTGTTACCAAAAAACTGGAGGAATAAACGGCATGCTGACAAATTTTGAATTTACTATTAGGCTTATCCTTGCTTTTACATTAGGTGCTGCAATTGGCATTGAACGGCAGTGGCGGCAAAAAAGTGCAGGCTTGCGAACCAATACATTGGTAAGTGTTGGTTCTGCTGCATTTATTTTATTATCTGTATCACTAACGGGTACTAATGGAGACCCAAGCCGAGTGGCTTCGCAAATAGTTACAGGTATTGGCTTTTTGGGTGCAGGTGTTATCATGAAAGATGGCATGAGTGTATCAGGATTAAACACGGCTGCTACCATTTGGTGTTCGGCAGCAGTTGGCTCATTGTGTGGGGTTGGATTATATACGCAGGCATGTATAGTGTCTGTTTTTATAATGATGGCTCATTTGTTACTTCGTCCATTGGGCTTACAGTTGAGCAGGATGCCTTTTGTAAAATCTGCAACGGCACAAACTGAATATTTATTTACCATTAAATGCAGAGAAAAAGTAGAGAACCATATAAGGGTTTTACTGATGCAGTATTTAAATAATGATGATAAACTGTTATTGCGTTCACTTAGCAGCAGCGATAATGGCGATCCTGCCAATGCCATCATCACAGCAGAGATAAAAAGTGCATCTCCGCAGGATAATTTAATGGAAAAAATTGCAAGCCGTATTACTATCGAGCATGAAGTAACAAAAGTCAGTTGGGAAGTGGTTGGGCAGCAAACAGATATTTAATTAAATAAGATGAAGAAAACAAATGGGTTGGATAAATGTGGCAATTATTATGGTAAAGGCTGTGTAGCCAGTTAGCTTAAAATGTTTAATTATATCGAAATCCTGCTAATATCATACCTCAATTAAAATATATCACCATCGGATTATTAAAAATTCTTTTTTTAACAGTAGCACTTGCTGTGTTTACTAAACGCTAATAAACAATGTTAACAAGCATAAAAGATAATATCAAAAATCGCATCCCATTTTCCATTAATAACAATGGGATGGATGAAATGGCGGTTACCAAATTGAAGAATGCAAGCCGAAGCGACAGTAATTTTTTCTTTGCTATGTTTGATGCCAATACCAATGGGTTAAGCCTCACACAGGTAGAAGAAAAATTAAAAAGGTTTGGATTCAACGAAGTACATCACGAAAAGGCACCATCGTGGGTTAAGCAATTGGTACAGGCTTTCATCAATCCGTTTATTGGTATCTTGATTATCATCGCCATAATTTCATTTATAGTGGATGTTTGGATGGCAGCACCCGGCGAGGCTGAATACAAAACCGTTATCATGGTGGGTATTATGGTAATGGTAAGTTCACTGCTTCGTTTTTCGCAAGAGTTTAGAAGCAACCGTGCCGCAGAAAAATTGAAAAGTATGGTTAAAACGACGGCTACCGTGTTACGACAAACTAAAGGAAAAATAGAAGTTGATATAAAACAACTGGTACCCGGTGATATTATTTTTCTTTCTGCCGGCGATATGATACCTGCTGATTGCCGCCTTATACAATCCAAAGATCTTTTTATAAGCCAATCCATGCTCACCGGTGAATCCATGCCTGTAGAAAAACGAAGCCTTGTTGTGCAGGATGCCGATAATAGATCACCATTAGAGATGGATAATATTTGTTTTATGGGTACCAACGTTATAAGCGGCACTGCTTCAGCCATGATTGTTACCACCGGCAATCAAACCTATTTTGGTTCCTTAAGTAAAATAATTATTGGCAAAACAGCCGAAACAAGCTTTGATAAAGGCGTAAATAAAGTAAGCTACCTACTCATAAAATTTATGTTGGTGATGGTTCCGTTGATCTTTATAATTAATGGTGTGGTTAAAGGCGATTGGATGCAAGCCTTATTGTTTGCTATTGCAGTAGCCGTTGGCTTAACACCCGAAATGCTGCCCATGATTGTAACCGCCAACCTTGCCAAAGGTGCTATCAACATGAGCAAACGAAAAGTAATAGTAAAACGGTTGAATGCTATACAGAATATTGGTGCAATGGATGTGTTGTGTACTGATAAAACGGGAACCCTTACGATGGATAAAATTGTATTGGAAAGGCACCTGAATATTTTGGGAGATGATGATGAAGAGGTATTAAAATGGGCTTATCTTAATAGTTTTCATCAAACCGGATTGAAAAATCTTTTAGATGTAGCAGTGCTTGATCATGTCGATTTGCACGACTACCTAAAAGTAGATGAATACTTCTTAAAAGTGGATGAAATCCCTTTCGATTTTCAACGCAGGCGAATGAGTGTTATACTTAAACAACGCAACGGCAGGCATTTATTAATATGTAAAGGTGCTGTAGAAGAAATGCTTAATCTGTGCACTCATGCCTTTGACCCTGGAGAAGATAAACAATTGCATATTGAAACGGATAAGATTATTGCTATGGATGCAGCGGTAAGGAAAACTATTTTAAATACTTCTAAAAAACTTAATGAAGAAGGTTTAAGGGTACTGTTGGTTGCCATAAAAGAATTTGACGATAGGGCATTAACCTATTCAATAGAAGATGAAAAGGATATGACACTTACAGGGTTTATCGGTTTTTTAGACCCTGCCAAACCTTCGGCCAAAACGGCTATTGAAGCTTTACAGAAACTTGGCGTTAGAATAAAAGTACTTACTGGTGATAATGAAATTGTAACTAAAAAAATTTGTCGGGATGTCGGTATCGATTTTAATAAGATCTTGCTAGGAAAAGATCTGGAAAATATGTCAGATGAACTTTTGCAACACCAAATAGAGGATGTTTCCATTTTTGCAAAATTGAGCCCCATCCAAAAATCAAGGGTGGTAAAATTATTACAGGCAAAAGGCCATACAGTTGGTTTTATGGGTGATGGTATTAATGATGCTGCAGCATTAAGAGAAGCCGATGTAGGCATTAGCGTTGATACTGCCGTTGACATAGCCAAAGAAAGTGCCGATATTATTTTGTTGGAAAAAGATTTAATGGTGCTTCGCAAAGGGGTTATTTACGGCAGAAGGACTTTTGGCAACATTATCAAATATATTAAAATGACTGCAAGCAGCAACTTTGGCAACATGTTCAGCATGTTGGGTGCAAGTGCCTTTTTACCTTTTTTGCCTATGTTGCCTGTGCAAATATTAGTGCAAAATTTATTGTACGATGTTTCCCAAACATCTATTCCGTGGGACAGGATGGATGAAGACTTTTTAGAAACTCCAAAAAAATGGGATGCCTCGGGCATAACAAAGTTCATGCTCTATATCGGTCCCATCAGTTCCATATTCGATTATGCTACATTCTTTGTAATGTTTTATTTCTTTAAAGCTAATTCTTCCGAACACCAAAGCCTTTTTCAAAGTGGCTGGTTTATTGAAGGGCTGTTATCACAAACCCTCATCGTACACATGATACGCACAAGAAAGATCCCGTTTATACAAAGCTGGGCAACTGCACCTGTTGTGGCACTTACATCGATTATAATGTTGATAGGCATAGCGATTCCTTTTTCGCCATTTGCAGCTGCTATTAAATTACAGACATTGCCATTAAGTTATTTCCCGTGGCTTATTGCTATATTAACAAGTTATTGCTTGTTGACACAACTAGTTAAAAATTGGTTTATAAAAAAATTCAAGCAGTGGTTATGAGCAAAGAAAGAAAACAATGGATAATAGCTATCGCTATTCTCGTGATGCTTGTTATAGTAATTGATTTATTGGTGAATAACATGCATCACAATTATTAAAGCAGCATTCAACATTTATTTTTCATCAAAAAAATACTAAGTAAATGAAACAATATTTTGTACTGTGTGTCTTATGCACATTATTTAACCAATTTATAATAGCACAGGCTAAAGACACTTCAAAGCAAAGTAATTGGACAAATCATTTTCAACTAACGTTTATTTCACAAAAGCATACTGGTTTTAAAGCGGCGTATAGTGGTGATAAAAGTTTGGCAGATAGTGTTGAACCAACCGCTTCAAGCATTACCACAACTTTATTTTTAGGAAGGAAGTTATGGAAAGGGGCAGCAATTTATTTTAACCCTGAAATTTCTGGGGGCAAAGGTTTAAGTTTTGCAAGCGGCGTAGCAGGTGCATTAAATGGCGAAACCTATCGTGTAGGGGCAGTAGAGCCCGCCATTTTTATTGCAAGGGCATATTTGCAACAAAATATTCCTCTCGGCAATACTACATACGAAGATGTGGCGGATGATGTAAACCAAATAAACGATAAAGTGCCAACAAGCCGTATTACTATTACTGCAGGTAAGTTTTCCATAGCCGATTTTTTTGATGATAACGCATATAGCAAAGACCCCCGTTCACAATTTTTTAATTGGTCGTTATGGGCAAATGGTGCTTGGGATTATCCAGCCAATACTAGGGGTTATACACAAGGTTTGGTTGTTGAGTTAATTAAGCCTAATTGGTCTATGCGATTATCAAGTGTTGCGGAGCCAAGCATTGCCAACTTTCATACCATGGAATACAACACCAACGCCCACGCCGAAACATTTGAGTGCCAACATAAAATTTTCATCAACAAAAAAAAAGGCAATATCCACTTTTTGGCTAGTAGCAACCATAACAGGGCGCCATCTTATGCCGATGGCTTAAAAGCAGTTGCGATAAACGACACATTTACGCTTAATGTAATTAGAGGTAATGTAAAAAACACCAAATATGGTGGCAGTAAATATGCACTTGGCTTAAGCATAGAACAAGAACTTACAAAAGAAATAGGTTTTTTTAGCAGGGCCGGTTGGAACGATGGTAAATACGCATCTTGGGCATTTACGGAGATTGACCGAACAATTAATGTAGGTTTATCGGTAAAGGGTAATAAGTGGAAACGGCCTGAAGATGTTTGCGGCATTGCAACCGTTATCAATGGAATATCAGCCAACCATCAAGCATTTTTAAAAACAGGTGGTTATGGTTTTATTATCGGGGATGGGAACCTGAATTATGGGAAGGAAAAAATAATAGAGAGCTATTACAATGCCCACCTTTCAAAATACTTTTGGTTAACCTTAGACTATCAATTTGTAATCAACCCTGGCTTTAATAAAGATAGAGGCCCTTTGCATGTACTAGGTGTTAGAGGGCATATTGAATTTTAACTATTTCATTCTGTTATTTACAAATGTTATTTGTACTTCACAATATTTTGGAATTACCACTGAAAACAGTTGCTTTTGACCGATACTATCTTTGAAATAAATTTTATACAACCCCGGTGCAAGGCTATCCTCCACAGCTGTTGAAACCTCTGTTGTATTGGTAGGAAAATAATTTATACCATCCATTGAATAATAAAAAGCTGGATAAGAAACCTGCGGCGATGGTAAAGGATACGCATCAATTCCAATTGATCCACTATTATTACAATTAGAGCCGCCACTTGAATAGGCCTTTGCAATAAAAGAACATGGCAATGCTGGACCAAAATATGGCGGACTTCCCGGAGGCTCGAAAGGGCATCCATTTCTGTAGCAATATGAAGTAGAAAATAACGTAAGAAGCCCATTTGCATCTTTTAAAAGGAATGAATAAAAGCCCTGAGGCAGATTTTTAAAAGTATCACTGCTTGTGAAGCTCACTCCACCATCAATGCTGTAACTGTATGGAGGAGTGCCGCCACTTCCAAGGCAGACAATTTGCCCAGTTGTACTATAAACAAGATGTCGGCATTTGTAATAAACAATAAAGCGATGGCAGGGGATTAAGCGTTACTGCCAACTTTAACCGATTGGATAAAAAGAGGGTTGCCTTCTCATAAACAAAGAGGCCTGGTTTATTTTGACAAGTCTGTGGTAATAAAATATATCAAGGAAAATAAAATGGGGCAATTAAAATTTGGTTTCCGGTTTGAAAAATTGAGGCAGGAAATCGTATAAATAAAATGCTCTTATTAGGACCGGTAAATTTTTGCCGGTCTTTTTGATATTTCATTTAGCCAGAATAATCTTTTAATTTTATTTATTATTAAATAGTTCTTTCATAATTTTTTAAACCGCTTTTTTTTCGAGAAGATTTTATTTTAGGGAAGAGCTTGAAAATTACTTGCAAATTTTAAAAAGCAGCTATTTCACGAACTTAAACTAAGTTTATGTCATTTTTAAAAGAGCGAGGTAAAAGGAACAGACGCTAGATAAAAAATCAAAAACGATTGTAACGAGTTGAATTTCAGTTTTTTTCGTTCTTTTTTAGTTTCAGAAATATAAAAGCCTACTGAAAAGTGAACTTTTATAAAGTGACCCCTCAGGGACTCGAACCCTGGACCTACTGATTAAGAGTCAGTAGCTCTAACCAGCTGAGCTAAGGAGTCAATTTGTTAAGCAATATCTTTTTTTATAAAAGATAAAAAAAGCAAAACCTAAGCTTTGCTTTTTTTGTGCCCACGAAAGGAATCGAACCTTCACACCCTTGCGAATGGCAGATTTTGAGTCTGCTGCGTCTACCAATTCCGCCACATGGGCATTTGCTATTCGGGTTGCAATATTACATCAATCATCTATCCTGTCCAAAATACGTTGCAAATATTTTTTCTTAAAATAATATTCTTTTACTTTTAATAACGCTGCTGTGGTAATTGTAGCATCGTCATAATTTTTTATAATAGGCTCAACTTCACTGTAGATATTACTTTCAAAGGCATCCAGTATAATAGTAGAGTCCGCAGAAAGGTTTTCATTGAGCTCCATTACTTCCATCAAAAAATCTGGTGGCAGCTGGTATTTTTCTTCTTCCTCCAGCAATCCTTTTAATTGCAACACATATTTAATGGTGCTTTCTTTATTTTGCAGCACTTTTAAAGCCTTGTTGATGGCAGATGATTTCTCCAATGCTTCGTCCTGCGCTGCCTCATCAGACTGTATATAAAAATCAGGGTGGTATTTTTTCTGCAACTCAAAATACTTTTTTGGAAGGCTGCCCGTATTTACGTTAAGGCTCACTGGTATCTCAAATAATTCAAAATAATTCATATCGCAAATTTCAAATTACAAATGCCAATTTCCAAATTAATAATACCTTGCCGCTTCAAATAACGATGCATGCTAAAAATTGGATTGATAAGAGAAGGCAAAATACCTACCGATAACCGGGTAGCGCTAACACCGGCACAATGCAAATGGCTGCATAAAAATTTTACTGATGTAAGGGTAACCGTGCAGCAATGCAGCAACCGTTGTTACAGCGATAAAGAATACCAGCAGGCAGGCATTGAAGTAACAGAATCCGTAGCCGGCTGCGATGTGCTGATGGGCATTAAAGAAGTGCCGGTACACATGTTGCTGCCGGGTAAGACTTACCTGTTTTTTTCTCATACCAAAAAACTGCAGCCGTACAACCAGCGCCTGATACAAGCCATAGCAGCGCAAAAAATAACCCTTATAGATTATGAATGCCTGGAACATGAAGACGGTACCCGCATTATTGGTTTTGGCTTTTTTGCAGGCATTGTAGGGGCACACAATGGCATGATGGCCTATGGCAACCGCACCGGTAAATTCAAATTGCAAAGGGTTGGTTCCGTCAATAGTTTTCAAAAATTAATACATACTTACTTTGGGTTAAAAGTACCCATCATAAAAATTGCGGTAACGGGCAGCGGGCGTGTGGCACATGGTGTGCTGGAAATTATGAACCTGCTCGGCATCAACGAAGTGGAACCCGAAGAATACCTGCAAAAAAAGTTTACCTACCCCGTGTATGTGCACCTTAAGGGCGCCGATTTATATGCGCACAAACAAACCGGCAAATATAGCCGGGATGATTTTCATGAAAGCCCGCAAAATTATGCCTGTAAATTTACTGACTACACCAGCAAAACAGACATACTTTTAAATGGTGTTTACTGGAACAAGGATGTGCCGCGTTTATTTGAACTGACCGACATGGGGAAAGAAAATTTCAACATCACAACCATTGCAGATATTACAGATGACGTGTATGGCTCCGTGCCTTGCAATATAGGCGACTGCTCAATTGACGACCCTATTTATGGAGTAGACAGAACCACTTTTATACGCACCACGCCTTACCTGCCAAACACTGTAGATGTAATGGCAGTGGGCAATCTGCCCAACGAATTGCCAAGGGATGCCAGCCGTTATTTTGGCGAACAGCTAATAAAATTTGTGCTGGATGATATAAGGAAAGGCGGCAGCGAAACCATCACCAAAGCCACAATTATTAAAGATGGCAAACTAACCGGCCCGTTCAATTACATGCATCAATATGTAGGTGCAACATAAAACACAATGAAGGTTCCATTATGAAATATCGTTTAAATAAGTATTATTTTTTGTTGCCCTAGCCAATATATAGCAATGTGGGGCTTCATAGGCCCGTCCGAATGGCAGCCGGGCGGACGTCGCACTCTTGTACTTCGGTTTTTCAGTCATCTTTTACCACGCACTCTGGGGCTTTTGCATTGGGGATCTCTTTTATTACAAACAGGCTGCTCCGCTGGAGCGATAATTATGGTATGGTTTATTTCTACAAACAGGCTGCTCCGCTGGAGCAATGGCCGTTCTATAATTCCTTAACTAAATGACATTTGGCAGCGGCTTGTTCCTAAAATGCAATAACCTATAAGTAACATTATTACCCACAATTAAAACAACACCCCATCATAAATGTAAATAATAATCTTTTAATAAACCCGTAAACCCGGCAGTGTAAAAGCCTTCTTCATTTTTAATTACTAACTCCTTTGTTACAGTAACAACAGGCTGCTTAACAAAATAAAGTAGGCCCCTAAAAAAAGGATGCTTTACACTATGGCGGACTAATAATTTTTCTTGCAAATAAAAGCCTTGCCCAATCGCTTTTTCTATGCATTCATTTACCCGGTGGTAGGGCAGCAAAACTGCAAACACGCCATCACTTTTCAACAAACTGGCAACCACAATCAATAATTGCTGCAAGGTTAAAGCGGTATCATGTTTAGCCGCGTTTATCTGCTTATCCGGAGATTGTTGATCGCCTTCATAAAAAGGCGGGTTACTAAAAATACCGTTGTATTTTTTACCGCTTTTAAAGTTGAGTATATCGGCATGGTAAATGGATAGCCTTTCCTTAAAAGGCGAAGCCTTAAAGTTTTCACTTGCTTGCTTGCAGGCAGCCTCTTCCATTTCTACGGCGTCAATAAAAGCTGTTGTTTTTTGTGCCAGCATCAGGCTAAGCAAGCCAGTGCCGGTGCCAATATCCAGGTAGTCTTTAATAGTACTATTATCTTGCAACACACTATCAGCAAAGCTTTCAGAAATAGCTGCGCCAAATATGCAGGCGTCTGTGCTCACCTTCATGGCGCACCTCGACTGCTGTACCGTAAATTGTTTAAACTGAAAATAATTGTTTGCCAAAGCTAAAATATTAGGGAGTATGCATAGTTAATTATCAAATCCTGCCCTTGGCATCGGGCTAACATCTAACGAAACAAAATCATTTTGTAAAAATTTGTAGTAGCCCGTAATGGCTATCATGGCCGCATTGTCTGTACAATATTCAAAGGCTGGTATAAAGGTTTTCCAGCCAAGCTGATCGCCCGTTTCTTTAAATGCTTTTCGTAAGCCACTATTGGCACTTACGCCGCCGGCAATGCAAATATCAGTAATGCCTGTTTGTTGTGCCGCCTTCTTTAATTTGTTCATCAAAATGCTTACAATACGGTATTGTACAGAAGCACAAATATCCGCCAGGTTCCCGTCTATAAATTGTTGCTTTTCTTCTGGAGAAGCCATGAATATTTCTTTAAAAACATTGCTGGTACCTGCGTTTTGTAAAAAGTAAAGTATGGATGTTTTTAACCCGCTAAAACTAAAATTCAACCCTTCTATTTTTGGTTCTGGAAACTGAAAACGTTTGGCATTTCCACCAGCAGCATATTTATCTATTAATGGGCCGCCAGGGTAGGGCAGGCCTAAAAGCTTTGCCGTTTTATCAAATGCTTCGCCTGCAGCATCATCTATTGTTTCGCCTATCACTTTCATTTTTGTAGGTGCTTCGCACAAAACTATTTGTGTATGGCCGCCGCTAACGGTTAGGCATAAAAATGGAAAGGTGGGTTTTTCTGTTGCAATTAAATTTGCGAGTACGTGTGCCTGCATGTGGTTAACCGCAATCAACGGCTTATTCAGCGCCAGCGAAAGAGATTTTGCAAATTGTGCGCCTACCAGTAACGAACCAATTAGCCCAGGTGCCTGTGTAAAGGCAATGGCATCAATATCGGTTAGTGCATAACCGCTAATTTTTAGCGCTGTGTCAACCACGGGCACAATGTTTTGTAAATGCGCCCTGCTAGCTAGTTCCGGCACTACGCCACCATATTTTTCGTGTACTGCCTGGTTGGCTATAATGTTGGATAATATTTTTCCATCCACACAAACTGCCGCACCTGTATCATCGCAGGAAGATTCTATTGCTAATATTGTTACGCCCATAATTGCCTCAAAGGTAGCTTATACTGGTAATTTCGGCAATAGAGCCGCTCATGCAAGTACTCATCCTGTCTTTAAGTAAATGATAACGAAGCTTTACTTTTTTATCTTTCTGCAGTACAAAGCCTTGTGGAAGCACCACCGGTTGCAGGGTAGTGCCATTGTCTAATTTTATCATTATGCCGCAGCCATCCAGGCCAGTCATGTCAGTTACGGTACCTTTAAATTCATCGCTGCCCACTTTTGTATTGCTGCACGAAAATGCCAGCACTAGGAAAGGCAGAAAATAGAATAATCTTTTCATGTATTAAATTTGTATTGTAATTTATAAAGTTACTTTATACTTTTGAGTTGCAGTAATTTCCATAAGTTGAAAGTTAAGCAAGCATAGGTTCCTCAAAGAGGATACAAATAA
>JANXVN010000068.1 GCA_025351645.1 Ferruginibacter sp. | reverse complement strand
ATTAGCCTCGCGGATGCGCAGGAAATGATGTCTGAATTTAGTCTTTTAAAAGGCAGTACAGAAATTAAGCTTAAAGCGGAATTTTTGCAAAAGCCTCCGCAAGGCCTAGTAAAAAAGACTAAATTCAGACATCATTTCCCGCGCATCCGCGAGGCTAATTTTTTTACCGAAATTTGATGGAGCGTCTGCCATAACTTAAATTTATTTTTTTTATATTAATTATTATGCTAAACTCTGCAATCCATTCCATATCTCTATAAATTTAATCACTTTACTTTTTCGTTTTTTCACCCATTTATTTACCGTTAAAAAACCCTTGTTTTATATAAATTAGTTAAGCAATTTTGGAGCATTAAAGAAAAAATTGCCGCTTTATTACAATAAAATTGATTATCAACGTTTTATATAGTAGTAATTTATTAAAGAATTTGCCTGGTATTACATATTAGGCTTGCCGATATAGGAATTAATTAACTAAAACTGGCTCTCTAAAAGATATTTCCCTATGAGTTCGGTAAATTCTCTGCCCTGCAGCCTTGAAACGGCAAGCGGGGCATTTTATTTAAAGCATTTTTAAAATATACTTAAAATACCCATTTAGTGCCTTAATGTTTGCCTGTGAATAGGAATAATAAAAGTATTTTTATTATTCATATTCACATTTTTACTATTCTTTATTACTTTACAAGTATGTTACAATGATATTAAGTTAAGCATTTACATGTTTGGCTTAACATCACACGCCCCAAAAAGAAGAAACGCTTTAACTTAACGGTATTAAATTACTGTCCTTATTAATTTTGGAATGACTAAAACCGTAGTTGGAAAAAATTAAAATACTTGACATGAGTAAAATATCATTTTCCAAATTTATAACCACAGGCCTACTTTTATTATTTTTAGTTGGTTGCATTAACCTTAAAAATGTAAACGGCTATTCAACCCATTCGCTTGCAATTTTAAAAAATTTTGAACAAGTTGACTATACCTTTTCACGGTCATGCGAAAACAGGTGTGCCATTGATCAATTGGAAAAACAAGAATTATTTAGGAAAGATTGCGACTGCAAAGCCAACAATGATGCGGATAGCGTAACCCTAATTTTGTACAATGCAATCAATGGCTATTTTGATGGGCTTACGAAATTATCTGCCAACGAGCTTACCAGCTATAAATTTAACACTGCCAATTTAGTAGCGGGCAAGTATGGCGATATTACCATCAACAAAGAACATATTGCTTCTTACACAAAAATTTCCACCATTTTATTAAGGGCTTTTACTGATGGGTATAGAAAGAAAAAGATAGCCACTTATGTAGGCGATGCAAATGAACCGATACAAACGTTGATAAATGCATTCGGCTTTACGCTGGAAGCAAACCTTTCCAAAAAGCTGGAGGTAGAAAAGCAGCGCTACCAAAGCTATTATTTCGATCTTTTAAAAGATGCCAACACATCTGCCTATGAAAAAAAGAAAATAATTGATGACTATAATTTTATGCTGGAAAAAAATAAAGATAAAAAAAACCAACTGGTAATTTTTGGTAAAGGGCTTCGCAAGATAGCTGCCGGGCACCAAAGTTTATACGAAGGGCGTAACAAATTATCGGCAAAAGAACTAACCGTATTATTGACAGAATCAAGCAACGAACTAAAGGATATTAGTACAGCATTTAACAAACTCAAAAAAAACAATTAAAATGGCAAGCTTACCTGCAAATCAGCTATCAGCTTTGGGCGACTACTTTTTGTTATTTGCCCAGTCGGTTGGCAATTACAGGTACGTAAATAGCGGCAAGCTTACTGCCACGCAAAACCAAATAATTAAAGAGGCACACCGCAAGCTGCTGGATTATGCCGATAGCTTTTATACTGCCTCTGCCATAGTAATTGTAAACGATGTTGAAGGATTGCTGGATACTATCAATACTATCACCAAGCAAATAAATAATACGTACCAATTTCTTACTAAAATTCAAAAAGCCCTGGATGTTGCCGCTGCCGGTATTGCCTTGGCAGAAGCTTTGTTTAGCAAAAACCCTCTAGCCGTTGCTGATGCTGTTGGCGGGCTGGCAAAGGTTTGGAAAGGAGCCGCTACTAAAGAGGCTACATAAAAGGTAAGCAAAACCAATAATTTTTTCAATTTTACCGCTGTTGCCATTAAAGGTTTTGGCGGCGCTATGCCCACTAGTAAATTTTAGCGCTGTATATTTGTAACCGCTTTAATAAAAGCTACATAGCTGCACAACAATTGAACGGAGCGTCGCCAATGAAGCTACATCAGGGTTTTGCCGCTGGGTCAAAAATAATAAACAATCAATGCCTGGCCATTATAACAGAAAAGGCAAAAAACCATTTTTATGTATCGTTCTCATACCTGTGGCGAGTTGCGCATCGCCGATGTAAATAAAGAAATTACCCTTAGCGGCTGGGTGCAGGCCATCCGTAAATTCGGCAGCATTACGTTTGTAGATTTGCGTGACCGGTATGGCATTACCCAGCTTTTATTTGCAGAAAGCCTTAACGAAAAGTTAGATGCTAACCCGCTGGGGCGTGAATTTGTATTGCAGGTAAAAGGCATGGTAAACGAACGCAGCAATAAAAACGCCAACATTCCAACCGGCGAAATAGAAATTGCTGTATCAGATTTTACTATCTTAAATAAATCTGCCGTACCACCATTTTCTATACAGGATGATACCGATGGCGGCGATGAGCTGCGGATGAAATACCGCTTTATGGACCTTCGCAGGAATGTTGTGAAAAAGAACCTGGAACTACGTTACGCCGTTGGCAGAAGTACCCGTAATTATTTGCATGAAAATAATTTCATGGATATTGAAACCCCTTTCCTTATTAAATCTACACCAGAAGGCGCCAGGGATTTTGTAGTGCCATCCAGGATGAACCCCGGCCAGTTTTATGCATTGCCGCAAAGCCCGCAAACATTTAAGCAGCTATTAATGGTAAGCGGCTACGACCGTTATTACCAAATTGTAAAATGTTTTAGGGATGAAGATTTGCGGGCCGACCGCCAGCCAGAATTTACACAAATAGATTGCGAGATGAGTTTTGTAGAGCAGGAAGATATTTTGAACATGTTTGAAGGGCTGATAAAAAGAATTTTTAAAGATGTAAAGAACATAGATTATACAGCTGTAGTTGAACGCATGACCTGGGAAGATGCTATGTGGAATTTTGGCAATGATAAGCCAGATATCAGGTTTGATATTAAAATTGCCAACCTTAAATTTCCCCAGCATGCTTTTCCTAACCAGCCATCAACCGCTCATTTAATTAACGGTGTTTCCTTTAATGTTTTTGATGATGCTGAAACCGTATTAGCCATAGCATTACCAGGCTGCAGCGAATATACCCGCAAGCAAACAGATGAACTAACCGATTGGGTTAAGCGCCCTCAGATAGGTATGAAAGGGCTTGTATTTATAAAATGCAATGCAGATGGCACGTATAAAAGCAGCGTAGATAAATTTTACGATGCTGATAAATTGAAAGCTATTGCAGAAGCAGCCAATGCAAAAATTGGCGACCTGATATTGATAGTAGCTGGCGCAGAAGAACGTACCCGCAAAGCCACCAGCGACCTGCGTATGTACATGGCCGAACGCCTTGGCTTGCGTAAAGCCGATGTGTTTAAATTATTGTGGGTGATGGATTTTCCACTATTTGAATATGCAGAAGATGACAACCGTTGGGTAGCTAGGCACCATCCGTTTACTTCGCCCAAGCCGGATCATATTGATATTATGATCAACAATAACCCCGTTATTGAAGATGCTGCTAAATACCTGGAACATCCTTACGCCAGCATAAAAGCGAATGCGTATGATATGGTGCTGAACGGCAACGAAATTGGCGGCGGCTCTATCCGTATTTTTCAAAGGGCACTACAAGAAAAAATGTTTGCAGCCCTTGGGATGGATGCTGAAGAGCAACAACATAAATTTGGTTTTTTACTAGGTGCGTTTGAATATGGTGCTCCGCCACACGGTGGGCTGGCATTCGGCTTCGACCGTTTATGCGCTTTGCTGGGCGGAAGCGAAAGTATCCGAGATTTTATTGCCTTCCCTAAAAATAATAGTGGGCGCGATGTTATGCTGGATGCACCATCTACCATTGACGCCAAACAATTTGATGAGCTTCAGCTTAAGCTGGACCTAAAATAAAAAGCATAACAATTTATTTGCAAAACCTGTTAGTAATACTAGCAGATTTTTTTAATATGGCATTAGCCTTGCTATGTTTTTTTGTAACAATTTTGTTATTATCTTTCTCGAATAAATTATTTACTATGAAGTGGCAGCTTTTTTCCTTTGTTTTATTTATTGCAGTGGCTACATCCTGTAAAAAAGATTATTCAACAGAAACCGGCAGCAATGTAGCTACTACCATGCTGGATGTTGCCTACGGTGCCAATGCGCAGCAAAAATTGGATTTTTATCTGCCAGCAGGAAGGGCAACTGCTAACACCAAAGTGTTAGTGCTGGTGCATGGCGGCGCGTGGACAAGCGGCGACAAAACAGACCTTACCAGTTATGTGGATACATTAAAAACAAGGCTGCCCGGTTATGCCATCTTTAATATTAATTACCGTTTATCTGCCAACCCCAACAACGTTTTTCCAACGCAGGAAAATGACGTTAAGGCTGCCCTTCAATTTATTTATAGCCATTCATCTACCTACCTTATAGCTGATAAATATGCTTTGATAGGCGTTAGCGCAGGCGCGCATTTAGCCATGCTGCAAGGCTTTAAATATACTTCGCCTGTTAGGCCTAAAGTAGTTGCCTCTTTTTCTGGCCCATCAGATTTAATTGACATGTACAATAACCCGGCTGGTGGCAATGCGCTTATTCCGTTAGCATTGGCTAATGCAGTTGGCGCAGCCCCATTACAGGATTCGTTGCTATACGCCACTTCCAGCCCTGTAAATTATATCAGCAGCACTTCGCCCGCAACAATAGTTTTTCAAGGTGGTACAGACCCTTTAGTGAGCGTAAACCAGGCATTAGAAGTTCAGGCGGCTTTGGTAAATAAGGGCGTTGTGAACCAATATGTATTTTACCCAATGGCGGCCCATATTGGCGATTGGGATAATGCAACGATGTACGATGCTTTTAATAAATTGCAGGCTTTTATAGAGGCGAATGTTTTATGAGGGATGTTACAAAAAAGTTTTCTTATTTTAATTGGGAAACAATTACTTGATATGCCATTTTTTGGTAAAATTTATATCTTTTTCCATCGTACTTGTATCTTTCATTTCATCTTCTTCAGATAAGGCTTTTAGTTGTTTTAATTAATCATCGTTAAGCCCGTCTGTTATGTCAACTCTTTTTTTCTCTTTCATAAAAAACACGTTTTTAACTGACATAAAAGTAGTTTTATCAAATTTACACATTTCCCAAAAGAATTTATTCTACATCTGCTGAATAATTAATCTTAACAATTGCTTTTAACTTACGTTATGTGCATTTACAAGGCCTTCACAAACCACCTTTTTTAATTTACTTTTGCAGCAATGAAAAAAGTACTGCTAATTTCTTTGCTTGCCTGTATTGCCTTTAATGCCTTATCCCAGGCTGATAGCGCTGTTTACCTAAAATTTACCACGCAACAAAACAGGGATATTTTTTATAAAAACTTACTCAGCAGGTCTATTACCAAAGCCTTGTCATTGCCCTTAAACATTGATACAGAAGATAAATGGGCGAATGCTTTTAGCGCTATTGAACTTATCAATTACCAGCAGCCATGGATCAATACAAAAATAAAAATTGCGGCAGATAGCCTGCCATACAGAAGCCTTGATTTTCAACAGGCATTGCTGGAAATGTTGTATGCAGGCAACCGTACAAGTTATATAAAACAGGCAACCAATTTATTGAACACCACCGCTGATGCGAAAATTTTTGCTATGAGCGCTGAATACTTATTGCTAAGCGATACCAGCAAAAAAAACGTTGATTGCCTCATAAAAGCAATCGACAAAAAGAGCAAGGATTTTAGTAAAGATAAAGATGCAGCCATCATGCAGCAGCTTACCGTACATGCAAAAGAATTCCATAAAAAGAATAAGTATTTAGATAAGGCTGCATTGATATTTTTGTTTACAAAAAATTATTTAAAAGGAAACGTCGTAGTCTACAGCATCCAAAGAAAAAACAGGGATTATACCGGTATTACAATTGTAAAAGATACAGCGGGTAAATTTATAGTTGATAGTACCGGGCATATTTTTAACGTGCCGCAACTTGCCAGGAGCCTGAGCAATATGCCTGGCTTTATATCTAACGGCAATACGCCGCAGGGCATTTACAGGCTGTATGGTTTTGGCCGCAGTGGCAGTTCTTTCATAGGGCCTACCCAAAACCTGCAGCTTACCATGCCCTACGAAACAAGCCTGCAATATTTTCTAAAAGACAGCACCATAACAGATACCAGCTGGAGCAAAAAATGGTACACCCGGTTACTACCCGAAAAATTAAAAAATTACGAGCCCCTTTATCAATCGTTTTACGCTGGCATGGCGGGGCGTACAGAAATTATTGCCCATGGCACCACTGTTGACCCAAACTTTTACACTGGTAAAACTTATTATCCATTTACGCCAACGGCCGGTTGCTTATGTACTAAAGAGCTTTGGGATGAAAACGGCAAACGCATTTTTAGCGGGCAGCAAAAATTAATCAATGCCGTAAAACAAGCGGGCGGCGCCGATGGTTATTTAGTTGTGATTGAAATAAATGATGCGCAAAAAGCAGTAATTATTAATGAGGTGCTGCCCTACCTTGAATAAATAAAACCTACTTTAACACACTACCTTTATAGTATGAGTGTAGCCCCCTTAGCAGAAAGAATGCGTCCCAATACGCTGGATGAATTAGTTGGCCAGCAACACCTTACCGGGCAAGGCAGTATTTTGCGCACCGCCATCGGACAAGGCAAGCTTCCATCCATGATATTGTGGGGGCCGCCTGGTGTTGGCAAAACTACTATTGCCAACATTATAGCACATACGCTGAACGTGCCTTTTTATACTTTAAGCGCTATATCCTCCGGTGTTAAAGATGTGCGGGAAGTTATTGAAGATGCTAAATCGAAACAAGGCGCCATACTCTTTATAGATGAGATACACCGCTTTAATAAGGGCCAGCAGGATGCATTGTTGGGCGCTGTTGAAAAAGGCATTATCCGCCTGATTGGCGCTACTACAGAGAACCCGTCTTTTGAAGTAAACAGCGCCTTGCTTAGCAGGTGCCAGGTATATGTTTTAAAAGCTTTGGGCAAAGATGAACTGGTGGAACTTTTACATGTGGTACTGGAAAAAGACAGCGTGCTTAAAACAAAAAATATCCAGCTTAAAGAAACGGAAGCCTTACTCACTATTTCTGGCGGCGATGCCCGTAAGCTTTTAAACCTGCTGGAATTAGTGACGGATGCGTTGGGTGTAAATGCCATTATTACGGATGATAAAGTAATGGCCATAGCACAACAAAAAATTGCGCTATATGATAAAAAAGGCGAGCAGCATTACGACATCATTTCAGCCTTTATTAAGAGCATGCGGGGCAGCGACCCAAACGGCGCCGTATACTGGCTGGCACGCATGATTGAAGGTGGCGAAGATGTAAAATTTATTGCCAGGCGCATGCTGATATTTGCCAGCGAAGATATTGGCAACAGTAACCCTAATGCGCTATTGCTTGCTACCAGTACGTTTCAGGCAGTTACGATGATTGGGTACCCGGAGAGCAGGATTATACTTTCGCAGTGTGCTACTTACCTTGCCAGTAGCAGTAAAAGCAATGCTGCGTATGCGGCTATTGGCGCTGCGCTGGCTGCGGTAAAACAAACCGGCGATTTACCTGTGCCATTACACTTGCGCAATGCGCCTACCAAACTAATGAAGGACATGGATTATGGCAAAGACTATAAATACGCCCATCAATTTGAAGACAACTTTACCTTGCAGGAATATTTACCCGACAAATTAAAAGGCACCGCTTTTTATGTGCCGCAAAAAAATACCCGGGAAGAAGAAATGAGGAAATTATTAAAAGAAAGATGGAAAGGAAAATATGGTTACTAAAAGCGACATAACAACAAGGGCAGATATTGAAAAATTGATGCTTCAATTTTACGGCAAAGTAAAAACAGATATTACTATTGGTTTTATTTTTACTGATGTAGCCAAAATTAATTGGAGCCATCATGTACCGATAATTGTAGATTTTTGGGAAACCATTTTATTAGATAACCCGGTGTACAAAAAGAATGCGATGGAAGTACATTACGCATTAAATAAGATAATACCGCTGCAAAAGGGACATTTTGATAAATGGCTTTTGTTGTTTTTTGAAACCATCGATGAATTATTTGAGGGTAATACTGCAAAGCTGGCTAAAGCAAGAGCCACGTCTATAGCAGGTTTGATGCTATACAAAATGACAGGTGCCAACAAGGGCATAACGGGGTAGCAACTAGTGCGTGAGGGATAGCAACGAAAATCCTTTTTTGTCGGGCCACCCGCAAAAAAAGATTGTAGTGCCCGTCCGGATAAACCGGTTCGGACGGGAATAGCCCAGCCTATTGCCGCCGCGGCTTGGGGCACGCCACCTTTTAGTTATGAGTTATAAGTTAGGAGTTATGAGTTTCTGAAGCATTATTTATTTATTGTTTTGAACATAAAAATTGAAAAAATAAACACACACTATCAAAATAACAATGACGACATTACATTGGACATACAAGCCATTTGCGGATTTGACGCTAACAGAATTGTATACTATTATGCAATTACGCAATGAAGTTTTTGTAGTTGAACAAAATTGTGTGTACCAGGATGCGGATAATAAAGACTTATCGTGTTATCATTTATGTGGCTGGGATGGTGGCTTATTGGTGGCTTATTGCCGGATATTGCCGCCGGGGCTTGCCTATACCGAAGCCAGTATTGGAAGGGTGCTTACGGCTGCTGCTTATAGAAAAAAAGGCGCTGGCAGGTTATTAATGCAAAAGGCAATTACCGAAACCGTACAACAGTTTAATTGCAGCCAAATAATAATTAGTGCCCAGCTTTACCTTAATAAATTTTACCAATCACTTAGTTTTGAGCAGATTAGCGATACTTATCTTGAAGATGGGATTGCACATATTAAAATGCTGTTCACGATATAATTTTTTTCAATAAAACAATATTTATTGCGCCATGTCGTTTTAATTGGCAGATACCTCTTTTTTATAGCCACAAGAAAAATGCTATGTAACTGTTGTATCTAATCCAATAGTCCAAACCACATATGCATGAAAAAACTTCTACACTACCTCATCCGTAAGGGATTAATTGCCTTGCTGGTGTCTTTTTTTATTACAAACGCTACCTATGCCCAGCACCTGGTATTTGGATCCAATCAATTTAAGGTTGAACTAGGGCTAAATTTTGGGCCTACGTTTTTTTTGGGCGATTTAGGGGGCCACCGTGGTATTGGCACTACATTTATAAAAGATTTAAACCTACCAATAACAAAATTTATGAAGGGCTTTTTTTTAAGTGTTTACCCAAACGAATGGCTTGGGTTTAGGGTTGCCGCACAAGCCACTTACGTTGAAGGAAGGGATAACCTGATTAAAGATATGGGTGGTGCTGAACTAGATAGAAAGAACCGCAACCTTGATTTTAAAAGCAATATAGCTGAAGCATATGGTGCTA
This sequence comes from Ferruginibacter sp., assembly GCA_025351645.1. GTDB lineage: Bacteria > Bacteroidota > Bacteroidia > Chitinophagales > Chitinophagaceae > Ferruginibacter. The sequence continues at coordinate 21,505 of JANXVN010000068.1, read as the reverse complement.
TAGAAATTTTCCCTATAATGTTTTTAAAGCAGAACGATGAAGAATATCAGCCAAAGCTTAGGCCCTACTTTTTTGGCGGCTTGGGCATTTTTCATTTTAACCCACAGGGGTCGCTTACAGATGCTAATGGTAATGTAACCTGGCATTACTTACAACCACTGCACACAGAAGGGCAAGGCTTTCCAGAGTACCCCAACAGGCATAACTATAAGCTTACCCAATTAAATATACCCATGGGTGGCGGGTTAAAATACTTTGTATCAGAAACAGTAAACCTTGGCGTTGAACTTTTATACCGAAAAACATTTACAGATTATATAGATGATGTTAGCACAGACTATATTGACCATGATTTATTTATTAAGTATTTATCAGCAGCCAATGCTAACCTGGCGTTACAACTAAATGACAAAGCTGGGGGCAGTAACGTTACGCGTACCCAGCCCGGCGACCAAAGGGGCAACCCGAAAAATAATGATGCGTATTTTTCGTTAGCATTAAAAGTGGGCATAAGGCTTGGCAATAACAACAACACAGATGCAGCCAGCCGTACAAGGTGCCCGGAAAGATTTTAATATTTAAATGAAAAATAATAATTATGAAAAATAATTTACAGTCAAACCCCCTCATTTTTAAAATGATTGTTTTGGTAACCTGTTTTATGCTGGTGATGCTTTACAATAAAGCAAAAGGCGGGTAATAAAATTTGCGGTTAAAATACATTTTTATTGAGTGGGCTAATACAGCAGCTTTGTGGGGCTTCGGTGGCGTCGCACTCTTGTGCATTATAACTTTTATGAGCTTTTTCCACATGGCCTGGGGCTAGTACTCTCAGGGATAGTTTTACAAAAAACCGAATTTAAAAAAACAGCTACAATAAAATAACAGAATAATTGCAATGAGATACAACTGAAGTTACCCCCGGAAATATAAGGATATTTTAATGTTCGCATGTTTACCCCTGAAACCACATTTCAAATTTCGTTGACATCCTTTGCATTATTCTTTTTAATTAAACAGCAGGAAAACTGCTGGGGTCGTTAAATAAATGCCATTCATCCGGTAGGTCATCTTGCTTATTAAAAGAGGTTACCCATTGGATGAATATTTTTTTAAACGCTTCAATTGCATGGCGTAGCACGCCTTGGTATTTTTCTTCCAGGTCAAATATATTGCTGGTTGCCCACAGATGGTTTTTAAGCTCCATCATATTTATTTTAATAAGTACCGCACTTTCCATTACAAGCGAATAAGTTTCATCTACGGCCATAGCGCCTTTTATTTTGGCAGGCACAACCATTGCATTTTGCAGCATCATCTGTTTGCTTGTTTCCACATTTTCATCTTCGGGCAGTACATCGCACAGCAATTCTGTAAGGTTTAATATTTCAACCGCTTTTCTAAAAAGGGCTTTGCCATGTATTTTAACAGGCTTTCCAGCTATCTTCATTTTCATCATCATCACCAAAATCGCCTGCATCAAAAAAGTTGCCAATATTATCGTCATTCATTTAGCGGGGTTTTAATTTAATTCTGCTTTTAAATACTTTCCGGTAAAGCTTTCTTTTACCTTTACCAATCCTTCGGGCAAGCCTTCAAATAATACCTTTCCGCCGCCATCGCCACCTTCGGGGCCAATATCTATAATGTAATCTGCCACCTTTATAACATCCATATTATGTTCTATTACCAATACCGTATTGCCCCTGTCTACTAATTTATTTATTACCTCAAGCAAATGCTGAATATCTTGAAAATGGAGCCCTGTTGTAGGCTCATCCAAAATATAAAAAGTTTTGCCGGTATCTCTTTTGCCAAGCTCGGTAGATAGTTTTACTCGCTGTGCTTCTCCACCACTAAGGGTTACAGCGCTTTGCCCGAGGGTGATGTAGCCTAGCCCTACTTCTTTTAATACTTTAATTTTCCGGTAGATAAAAGGCACCAGCTGAAAAAATTCTACCGCTTCATCAACGGTCATATCCAGTACGTCGCTGATAGATTTTCCTTTGTAGCGTATCTCTTAAGTTTCCCTGTTGTACCGCTTGCCATTGCACTTTTCGCAGTGCACATAAACATCTGGCAAAAAGTTCATTTCTATCACCCGCATGCCACCGCCTTCGCACACTTCACAGCGGCCACTTTTTACATTAAAGCTAAAACGGCCCGCTGTATACCCACGGATCTTTGCTTCTGGCACCATTGCAAATAGCGTGCGTATATCAGTAAAAAAACCACAGTAGGTAGCAGGGTTGCTGCGTGGCGTACGCCCAATTGGCGATTGGTCAATTTCAATAACTTTATCAACATGCTCCAGCCCTTTTATAGATTTATATTCCAGCGGCATGCCTTTACTATTGTAACAATGCTTGGCCAGCAAAGGGTACAATGTTTCATTTATTAGAGTAGATTTTCCACTTCCACTCACTCCTGTTATCAAAATCAATTTACCCAACGGAAATTTTACGCTAACGTTTTTTAAGTTGTTGCCGTTGGTGCCTTTCAACTCTAAAAAATTACCATTGCCTTTCCTTCTTTCTTCTGGTACGGCAATTTTTTTTACGCCGTTTAAATATTTAGCGGTGTCGCTATCGCTTGCCAGTACTTGTTCGGGCGTGCCCATGGCTACAATTGCGCCGCCATGCTTGCCTGCTTTAGGTCCAATGTCTATTAAATAATCTGCTGCCAGCATAATGTCTTTATCGTGTTCTACTACCAGTACGCTGTTGCCGATATCTCGTAAATTTTGCAGGGCGCCAATTAGCCGCTGGTTGTCTCTTTGGTGCAGCCCAATGCTTGGCTCATCTAAAATATACGTAATGCCCTGAAGCTGAGAGCCAATTTGCGTAGCCAATCTAATACGCTGAGATTCGCCACCACTAAGGCTTTTAGAAGGCCTGTTTAAAGTTAGGTACGTAAGGCCTACATCTAATAAAAATTGCAGCCTATCCCTTATCTCTTTCAATACATCTTTGGCGATGGCATTTTGTTTGTTGCTTAAACGTTTTTCAACTCCTTCAAACCAAACAGCCAGCTTATCCAGGTTGAGCGAGCTTAACTCTGCAATATTTTTTTCATCTACCTTAAACCAAAGGCTCTCTTTTCTTAAGCGGTTGCCGTTGCAGGTGGGGCAAGTTTTTAATTCCATAAATTTTTCTACCCATTCCCTCATAGCTTCGGTGGTACCGCTACCGGTAAACCAGCGTTTAAGCATGGGGATGATGCCTTCAAAAACTGTATTACCACCCCCGTCCCCTAAAGGAGGGTTATTTGAAGCGTCTGATGCTAACGCTGTTTCTGTCAAATCAAAATCATCGCCATCTTCTCCTGCCCCTAATTCATTGCCGTGTAACAAAATATTTAAAGCAGCTTGTGGCAGGTCTTTAATTGGCTTATCTAAACTTATTTTATTTCTCTTTGCAATTACCTCAACGCTTTTGAACATGTAGGCTTCCCGCTGTTCGCCGAGTGGTGCAATGCCGCCATCTTTTATAGATAAATTCCTATCGGGCAACACCGCATCCATGCTGATGGTGTACACATTGCCCAATCCTTTGCAGGTAGGGCATGCACCGTACGGACTGTTAAATGAAAACGCATTGGGCGAAGGTTCTTCGTAACTGATGCCCGTATCTTCGCACATTAATTGCTTGCTGTACTGTACCGTTTTATTATCATCGTTTATCAATAAAAACATAAGGCCTTTACCTACCTGCAATGTTTTTTGTACGCTTTGGCTCACCCTCACTTTCATGTCGTCGGTAACGGCCAGCCTATCAACTACCACTTCAATATTATGTATTTTATAACGGTCTATCTGCATCTTTGGCACCAGGTCTTTTACCTCTCCATCAATGCGTACTTTTAAATAGCCTTTCTTGCGGATGTCTTCAAACAGTTCTCTGTAATGCCCTTTACGCCCACGTACCAGTGGTGCAAGCAAGCTTATTTTTTTGCTTTTGAATTTTGCAAAGATGTTTGTCACGATTTCTTCTTCACTAAATTTTACCATTTTTTTGCCGGTGTTATAACTATAGGCGTCTCCAACCCTTGCATATAACAAACGCAAAAAATCATAAATTTCGGTGATGGTGCCAACGGTGCTACGGGGGTTTTTGTTGGTAGTTTTTTGCTCAATAGAAATTACAGGTGAAAGCCCGGTAATCTTATCCACATCCGGGCGTTCCATATCGCCCATAAACTGGCGTGCGTAAGCGCTAAAACTTTCCATGTAACGGCGCTGGCCTTCGTTATAAATAGTATCAAATGCCAGCGATGATTTACCACTGCCACTAACGCCGGTAAATACAACTAATTGATTTTTAGGTATCTTAATGTCGATGTCTTTTAGGTTATGTTCCCTTGCCCCAAATATTTCAATAAAATCCTTGTCTATAATTGCTTCGGGAATTGCTGTTTTTTGTTTTGCCATGTAGTATTGTACGGTGTTTGCCCGTTTGTAAAGATAAAAACAAAATACGGGCGGTTTGGTTGGGTAGAAGTTTTAGTTATTTTTGAAAAATACTTATTGATAGATAGAAAAAGTGTAGGTTATCATAACAAAATACTTATTTTTTTAGGAAAGTGCCGCAATGCAATAATAGATAATTACACGTAGCTTCCGTAATACTGAAAAAATATGGAATGTCGATAAAATGAAAAGGAATTTTATTGAAATTAAAATTAACAGGCAAAAGAACAATGAAAATGCTTAACAACTCAGCCAATAAGCGGATGTAACAATCCCATCAAATAATTAGAAAAGCGGTTGGGCAACCTAATATATTTTTACAGAATTCATATCAAGGGTAAAAGGCACATTATTTTAAAAGGAACGAAGAGAAGCCTACACAAGCTGAAATAAATGATTATAAATGAAAGCACAACTTACGTTACTAAATAAAGTAGAAATTGAAAAATGAATATAAAAATCACAAAGCGATTCCTGCTAATTATGCAGATAATTTTATTCACCAAATTTGCGTTTTGTCAATCAACATGGCAATCAGCTATAGTCCATTTTGGAAATAACGGCAAGTTGACTTATGTTTCAGATGCAAATCAAAATCGTATTATTGATTTTAGTTACGCAGGCTATAAAAATAGTAACGAAACAGTCCCTTTCATTAATAATATTATTACAACTTTATCACCTGTCTCTGGAGATAATACTGATTTTATAAATATTGCCATTCAGGCAGCTTCAGCAGTTACACCGGATGCTAATGGTTTTAGGGGGGTTATAAAACTTAGTGCGGGGATTTATGAAATTAAAGGCACAATAATTTTAAATGTTAGCGGAGTTGTATTACGGGGTTCAGGAAGTGATACAAACGGCACCGTGTTTTTAGCTACGGGAGATGAACCCCATAAAAGAACAGTTGTTGTAGCTGGTGGAGGGACTAATGCCCGATGGAAGAAATTAGGCCCTTTACAAACAAATATTACTACTTCTTTTGTTCAGGTAGGGTCTATGTCATTTAATGTTGATAACACATCTGGGTTTACTGTAGGGGATGCAATAATCATAAACCACCCTTCAACCCAAGCCTGGATTACGGCTGTAGATAATGGAGGCGTTGCCTCTGCAGCACCCTGGAGTGCGGGCACTATTGATATTGAAATGTTTAAAAAGATAACTGCTATTAACGGTAACACTATTACCATTGAATCGCCCATCACCAATCACCTAAATCTTTCATTATCGCCATCTTTTATTTATAAAGTTGATACATCTACGATGAAGTCTCTTATTGGAATAGAAAACCTGAGAATAGATATTCAAAACCGGACAAATGAATTAATTGATGAAGACCATGCATGGCAAGGGATTGAGATGTATGATATTGCGGATTCCTGGGCTAAAAATATTATCGCAATGCATTTTGGGCAATCGGGTTTTAAATGTGGTACAGCCGTATGCTTAACATTTGATAGTTGCCAGGCGTTGGTTCCTGTTGCACAGCTTAGTGGATCGCAACGAGACAATTTTCAGATATATAAATGGTCTTCTAATATTTTAATTACTAAATGCTATGCTAGTAAAGCCCGCCACGCTTTTGAAGTGAGTGGTACATCTTCGGCTACGGATATTGTGTTTCACAGGTGCACATCTGTTGATGCTACAAATCCAAGTGAGGGTCATTTTCATTGGCCTACGGCTATACTTTATGATTGTTTCAGGGACTATGGAAACCAGGCCAAAGTTGTTTTAGGGTTGTACAACAGGGGAAGTTATGGAACCAATCATGGTTGGGCAGCGGCTCACTCTGTAGCCTGGAACTGTGATTTACGAAGAGCATCACCACCGGATGGCATAGCTATCTGTCAACAACCGCCAACTGCACAAAATTATATTATTGGAGGATATGGCCAAGTAAACGTTGATAATGCAATACCGTTTCCACAATATACATTAGGCTATGTTGAAGGTTTAAATAAAATAGCATTGTTATTACCCGAATCTATTTTTGAACAACAACTTTGCGATCGATTAGGTTGTTCTGCCCATTAGATGCAGGGTCGGATATTTGGCTACTGTAAAATAACCTTACAAAACAGCTCGGCGTTTATTTAATGTAAATGATTTGGTTCCTAAGTCGTTGATTCACTAATTTGCGCCCTCAAACCTCAATATGCTATTTAATTTATTTGGTAAGAAGGAAGGCAATGAAACTCCCACTCTTTTTAAGGATAAAGTCTATATTAATTCTACAGGAAAAATGGAGGCCTGCCTTCAACGGGCGAAAGAATTACCCAATGCTTGTTTTATTGCCTGGTTTAAAGAAACAGCTTCTTTTTACAAAGCATTTTTTACACAAAACGGTATTGATGAAAATCGCATAACAGAAGCCCATCTTGTTGATAAAATGCAATTACAAAACCGGGAACCCATTTTTTTAGAACACCATCCCCTGCATGCAAAAGAAGATGCTTTAGTAAATGACTGGCAGCATGTGTCCATGTGGGTTTTTAGCGCTATGGACGAACCTTTGTTTAAGCATTTTGGCAGCGATAAAATGATACCGTTGATTAAGCTTTTTGGCATGAAGGAGAGCGAAGCCATTGAACATTCTTATGTAACAGAATCTATTATTAAAGGGCAAAATAAAATTGCTGCAAAGGTGTTGATGGAGCAGCCTGCCAATTCACAAGCAGAGTGGATGGAAAAAAATATGACTGCTTAAAATCTACGCTTCGCTCATCCTTTTTAAATAACTCATTACTGCCCTTATTTCTCCATAACTATAGTCGTCGCCTAATTTTAATTTGATGGGCGATAGTGCTAATTCGCCATTATTTTCCTTAATAGCAACTGCTATGATTGTGAGCTTTTCTTTGCTTACCATTTCATCAATATTAATTTCACCGGTAAAAATAAAATGCGATAAATGAGTTTCAATGGTAGTGGGAGACAAACCTCGTTCCTCCGATATTTGCTGCACCGGCTTGCCTAATTTGTAAGCCTGAAAACTTTGCATCTTTGTATCAGTAGTTTTTTCTGCACTAAAAGCTTTACGTGGCCGCTTTACTGTTTTAGCATTAATTTTTGTGGTGAGGTTGTTAGCCCTGCAGTAATCAATAATGGCATCTAAAAAAGCATTGCCATACTTCTGCAATTTTATATGGCCAAAGCCAGAGATTTTTGCCAGGTCTGTATTTGTAAGCGGTAGGTATGCAGCCATTTCAACAAGCGTAGCATCTGAAAAAATTTGGAACGCCGCTACATTTTCTTGCTTTGCCAGGCCGAAACGTACGGCTTTTAATTGTGCCAATAAAGCTGGATTTACCGGTTCGGCCAGCCCATTTTTTTCTACTGCTCCTTTATTTACCGAAACAGATTTTACCAGCATTATTTTGAGCTCGCCTTTTAATATTTTTCGGCTACTATCATTTAATTGCAGCACCGGGTACTGGCTATCGCTTTGTTGGAGGTAACCCAACTGCAACATATCTTTTACATAAATTTTCCATTGGTCTTTACTGATGTCTTTACCGATGCCAAAAGTTTTTAAGCCCAAATGCTCTTCCCTTGTTGTGCTGCTGCCTCGTAAAAAATCTATCACATAGTTTATACCGAACCGCTCATTTAACCTATGCACGGCGCTCAATAATTTTTGCGCTTCAATGGTGGCGTCTACCTTTTCTTCCTGGCTTAGGCATACATCGCAGCTGCCGCAAAAGTTGCCCGCCTGCTCATCGAAATAATTTAATAAAAATTTACGGCGGCATTGCCTTGTCTCGCAAAAGGAAGCCATCTGGCTAAGCTTTTTCAGCATCACTTTGCTTTGCGCTTCGTTGCCTTCTACCTTTGCGAAATTTTTTAATTTAAATACATCCGCACCACTATAAAATAGTATGGCTTCGCTGGGCAGCCCATCCCTTCCGGCACGGCCGGTTTCCTGGTAATAGCCTTCAATATTTTTGGGCATATCTACATGCACAACAAAGCGTACATTACTTTTATTAATGCCCATACCAAAGGCTATAGTGGCTACCATTATCCGCAATTCGTCTTTTAAAAACCTATCCTGGTTATCTTCTTTTACTGCTTTATCAAGCCCTGCGTTGTAGGCTGCTGCAGCATATCCTTCGTCCCGTAAATCTGCCGCCAGTTTTTCTGTAGTGTTTCTGCTAAGGCAATAAATAATGCCGCTATCTTCTTTATGTACTGCCAGGTAATCAAGCAACTGCTTAAAATAATCCTTCTTTGGCTTGATGTAATAACTAATGTTGGGGCGGTTGAAAGAATTTTCATAAACCGTGTAATCTATAACGGCTAATTTTTGTATGATGTCGCTTTTTGTTAGCGCATCGGCTGTAGCTGTTAAGGCAATAATTGGCACAGATGGAAATTGCTTTTTCAACTGCCCCAGTACTAAATATTCTGGCCTAAAATCGTGCCCCCAATGGCTGATGCAATGCGCTTCGTCAATGGCAAATAACGAGAGCGGGATTTCTTTTAAATGGCTTAGTAAATTATTTTGCCCCAACAATCTTTCGGGCGCCACATACAATAATTTAAGCTGGTTATTTTTTAACCGCTGCATAATAGTTGCCTGCTCGTAACTGCTTTGTGAAGAGTTTAAAAAAGCGGCTGCTACGCCATTTAATTTAAGCGCATCTACCTGGTCTTTCATCAAGGCTATTAATGGCGATACTACAATGGTAACGCCTTCAAACATCAATGCTGGTATTTGGTAACATAAAGATTTACCGCCGCCGGTGGGCATCAGCACGATGGAATCATTGCCTGCCAGCACATTATTAATTATTTCTTCCTGGTTGTGGCGGAAAGAATTGTAACCAAAGTATTGCTGTAATTTTTGCTGGATATCATTCATGTTTTGGGTGCGGTTGCCTGCTTTATCAACGGGGTAAAATTACTATCGTTATTGTTGATAAAAAAATTGATTAAGGGAAGTTGTTTTGTAAAGAATACATCGTTAAGTTGCCTATGAAGAGCTATGGTTTACACGGAAGCAATAGTTTTCGTATTTGCCGTAACCGGCCAGACGAGGGCGCCAGGCCGGTTACTGGAGCATTCACCTTTGCAATAGTTTTATTTGTTATTCGTTAAAAGTTAAAAACTATCACTGAAGATAAATACGCCCAGCAAAAGTAATCTCTTTCTTATTCGTTGTAACCGGTCAGGCGAGGGCGTCAGGCCGGTTACTGGAGCATTCGCCTTTGTAATAGTTTTATTTACATGTTTTAAAAATTAAAAACTACGGCTGATGATGAATACTCCTGGCATCGAAGCATCAGGCCCGCCTGGATGAATCCGTTCGGACGGGGATAGGAACGGAAATCCTTTTTTGTCCGGCCGCCGGCAAAAAAAATTGTAGTGCATAGCCCGCCCGGGTACCCAAATAAAAACTATTTTTAAACGCAATGCCAGCCTACGTTTTAACCTGCAGATACCTAATTTTATAAAAAATATTTGGCGTTTATAAATTTGCGCCTATACCTTTACATTAGTTCTTTTAGTTATTCACTTATCAAGAAAGGCAGAGGGTAATGGCCCGATGACGCCTTGACAACCTATTCTTTACTTCCGCTTTGGAGGAAAGAAAAAGGTGCCAATTCCATCCCGTTTTTTCATGTACAACATGCTGAGACTGCGGGAAGATAAGTCAGATCCTCAGCCAAAAAATATCTTCAAAATATTAAAAGCTCATCTGATTTATCGGATGAGCTTTTTTGTTGCGCTTGCTCCCCGGTGAGCCTCCCCCTAAGGGTGACCCACCGGGTGGCAAGCCTTTTATGCAACCTAAGTTACCCGGTGAGCCACCCTTTGAGGGTGACCCACCGGGTAACTTTAGCGCACTCAAAAAAGCTTAGCCGGTAAAAATTCTATTTCTTGAATAGCATGAAGGATTATTTTATTCACCTCCCGACTATTTATCGGGATAAAAACAAAGTTTTTTATCATGAGCAACGCAACACAGTTATTGCACAGCATTCCGGTTGACCCCCTAACAGGCGCCATCAGCGTACCCATTTACCAAACGAGTACTTTTGTACAGGAAGCGCCAGGCGTAAACAAAGGCTACGATTATGCACGCAGCAATAACCCGACAAGGGGCACGCTGGAAAGCATTGTGGCGCAGTTAGAAAAAGGTAACCACGCTTCAGCTTTTAGTAGTGGATTAGCTGCTATTGATGCTGTACTAAAACTACTGAAAACCGGCGATGAAATTGTAGCAGTGGATGATATTTATGGCGGTGCCTTTCGCTTATTCACACAAGTGTATGAAAAATTTGGTATTAAAATAACGTATGTTGACACAACAGATATAGCGAACGTTTTCAACGCCATCACGACCAACACAAAATTGATTTGGCTGGAAACGCCGACTAACCCAACCTTGAAGATCAGCGACATAGAAGCCATTGCGAAAATTGCCAAAGCCAGCAACTGCCTGCTTTGTGTGGATAGCACATTTGCTTCGCCGGCCTTGCAGCAGCCGCTTACTTTGGGCGCTGATATTGTGGTGCATTCTGCCACTAAATATTTAGGCGGGCATAGCGACCTTATAGCTGGCATTGTTATTACCAAAGAAGCTGCGTTAGGAGAGAAAATCAAATTCCTTCAAAATGCTTGCGGCGCCATTTTATCGCCCTTTGATAGCTGGTTGCTGATACGTGGCATTGAAACATTGCACCTGCGGGTAAAGCAACATTGCATTAACGCACAGGCAGTGGCAGAATGGCTTTCAGCGCATCCTTTGGTTGATAAGATTTTTTACCCCGGCTTGCCATCGCACTACAACCATGCTATTGCAAAAAAACAGGCGAAGGGTTTTGGTGGCATTGTTTCCTTTACTTTAAAAGAAGATACCGATGCAGCAGGCATTGCGTTTGTAACCAGCACAAAATACTTTTTACTGGCTGAAAGTTTGGGCGGCATCAAAAGCCTTATCAGCCACTCTGCTAACATGACGCACAAGAGCATACCTGCGGATATTCGCAGGGCAAACGGCGTTAGCGATAGCCTTATCCGCCTTAGCGTTGGGCTGGAGGAAGTAGAAGATTTGATAGCTGACCTGAAGCAGGCTTTCGAAAAAATAGCTACTAAACTACAACTAAATATCCTTCAATCAGCATAAAATAAATTGATACAAATGAACACAAATAATCTTTCGATAGGCCTGTTTGGTTTTGGCGTAGTAGGCAAGGGCCTGTTTGATGTATTGCACAGCACGCCTACGTTACAAGCTTCCATAAAAAAAATATGTATTAAAAATAATAACCAGCCAAGAAGCATTGCGGCAGAAAACTTTACTACCGATGCGGCTGTTTTATTGGATGATGAAAGTATTAATGTGATAGTGGAATTGATAGATGATGCGGACGCGGCTTTCATCATTGTAAAGAAAGCTTTGCAAAGTGGCAAGGCCGTTGTAAGCGCCAACAAAAAAATGATAGCGGAACATTTTGAAGAACTATACGAGCTGCAACAGAAGCACCAGACACCGTTTTTATACGAAGCTGCGTGTTGTGCCAGCATGCCCATTATCCGTAATTTAGAAGAGTATTATGACAACGATTTGCTTCAATCTTTTCGTGGCATTATTAACGGCTCTAGCAATTTTATACTCACCAAAATATTTCAGGAGCAGGTAGAATTTAACGAAGCCTTGCTGCAGGCAAAAGCATTGGGCTTTGCAGAAAGCAACCCCATACTGGATATTGGCGGTTTTGACGCAGCAAATAAGCTGAGCATTTTACTGGCGCATTCTTTCGGCATCATCGCAAAGACAGACCGCTTTATTTTTAATGGCATTGAAAACATTTCACTGCATGATGCAACTGTAGCCAAAGAAAAAAAGTTTAGCATTAAGCTGGTAGCCAATGCGCAAAAATTAAAAAACGGAAAATTAGCCGCCTTTGTATTGCCACAATTTGTTACTGAAGCAGATGATTTGTACCATGTACACAACGAGTTTAACGCCATCACTACGGAAAGCAGTTTTGCCGACAAGCATTTTTTTAAAGGCAAAGGAGCAGGTGCTTTTCCAACGGCTTCGGCGGTGCTGAGTGATATTTCCGCACTGCGGTACAAGTATAAATATGAGTACAAAAAGATTGCTCATCAAACTGATACGATACTCAGCAACGATTATTATTTAAAGGTTTTTGTTAGCATTGATGATATAACAAAAGTTGACCGCAACGATTTTGAATGGATAGAAGAATGGCACAACGAATACAATTATAGCTGGCTTATTGGCGTAGTGCATGCAGAAAAATTATTTGTTTCTCAATGGTGGAAACAACAAGGCGTTTCATTAATTGCATGCCCCGATGCAGTGGTGGAAAATATTGAGTATAGGAACATAAGCAAGCGCAGCCTGCAGCTGGCGGGAGTAGTGTAAGTTTTTTGTTTATGATTTTTCGTTTTTTGTTTGTTATAATTTATAGGGCCTGCATATTTAGCAGGCTTTTTATTTTTGTTGTTAGTTTTTTTGCCCGGGCTAAGAAGCTATGTGGGGCTTCATAGCCCCGTCCGAATGGTAGCCGGGCGAACGCCGCACATTTGTACATTGGTTTTTCAGGGACCTTTTATCAGGCATTATGGGGCTTATGCTGGTTGGATATCCCTTGTATTCCCATCCATCACCATGTTGCAGTTGTAATGGCATTCTGAACAGGCCTTGACCTGTTCAGAATGCCATTACAAATTGAAGCTTCTCTTTTTTGCAGGCTCGTTTGAAATACGCTCGTAAGCATAACCTTTCGATTATTGTGGCTTACGCTGAACAGACCGGGCCTGTTCCTACAAAATACAGGATACGCTATGCACTATTTAATTTAAAAAAATAAAAATAATATTAGTCTACTATTTTGGTAGACTAATATTATACGCTTATATTTGCATCCTACAAACGAACAAGTTCTTTCTTTTTATACATTATGTGTAGTACATAAAATAGCCGCGTGGCCGAGTGGTTAGGTAAAAGTCTGCAAAACTTTGAACGATGGTTCGACTCCATCCGTGGCGTCAGTTTATTTCATATAGCAAGCAATCGTTAATGGGGTGGTATTTCTATACTACCCCTATTTTTTTATTTTCCTGCCCTTTAAAGCCCTCGAACAGGCAGGGTTCTTGTACCTCTATTTTGAATATCTTTATAGACTCAATAATTAACTTACTTAAACATATTTTTTATGGAATACAGGCAATTAGGAAATACTGATTTGAAGGTAGCACCGCTTACTTTTGGCGGCAACGTTTTTGGCTGGACAGTTGATGAAGAAACATCTTTTGAACTGCTGGATGGCTTTACAGCAGCGGGTTTTAACCTTATAGATACGGCAGACGTGTACTCCAAATGGAAGCCCGGCAACAGCGGCGGAGAATCTGAAACAATTATTGGCAACTGGATAAAAGAACGTGGCAACCGCAGCGATGTTATTATTGCCACTAAAGTTGGTGCAGATATGGGGCTGGGTGATAAAAGGCTTTCGAAAAAATATATTTTACAGGAAGTGGAAGCATCATTAAAACGGTTGCAGACAAACTACATAGACCTATACCAAACGCATTTTGACGATGCCGATACACCTATTGAAGAAACGCTCGAAATATATCAGCAACTTATAAAAGAAGGTAAAGTGCGTTGTATAGGCGCTTCCAATTTATCGCCGGAAAGGTTAAAGGCTTCGCTTGAAATAAGCAAAAAATCGGGCTATCCAACTTACCAAACTTTTCAGCCCCAATACAATTTAATGGAGCGGGAAGTGTTTGAAAAAGAACTGGAGGCTATTTGTGTTGCAAATAATTTAGGCGTTATAAATTACTTTTCATTAGCCAGCGGTTTTCTTACGGGCAAGTACCGTACAGAGGCTGATTTTACTAAAAGCGCAAGAGGCGGTGGAGTAAAAAAGTACCTGGATGAAAAAGGCTTAAAAATATTGGCTGCGTTAGACAAAGTTGCCGCTGAATTAAATACTACACCGGCAAGCGTAGCCATAGCGTGGCTTATTGCCCGCCCGTCTATAACCTCGCCTATTGCGAGCGCTACTAACTTAGGGCAGTTAAAAGCTTTAATAGACGCTGCTGAATTGGATCTTTCAAAAGAAGCTATTGATTTGCTGGATGCTGCGAGTGCATGGAAATTAGCTTAAGCGTTGTTGCCGTAACCGATCAGACGAGGACGTTAGACCGGTTACTATAGCATTCGTTTTTGTAACAGTCCTACTTGTTATTACTTTGAATTGGAAAGCTATATCAGAAAATAAATATCCTACGAATTGAAGCGCCAGGGATAGAAACCGAAATCCTTTTTTGTCGGGCCGCCCGCAAAAAAGATTGAAGTGGATAGCCCGGCCGAAGGGGCGCACTTACTAGTTATAAGTCAGGAGTTAGGAGTTAGGAGTTTTAGGCGTTAGGGCTTACTGTTGCCTAAACTAAATTATTAAATTGTCTGCCTCAATACAGCTGAAAGCCTGTTATTTTCTATTTTACAATCGCTCAATATTCGTTATTTTTATCTGTGTATCTAACGCATCGCCGTGGCTTGGTGTGTTTTGTATCTTTCTTATTATATCCATTCCATTTACCACCGTACCGAAGGCTGCAAACCCCTGCCCATCGCCGCTTGCACTTGCATTGTAGTTAAATTGCGGTTGGTCTCCGATGCAAATAAAAAATTCTGTGCTGGCAGTGCCGGGCGTTGTCCTGGCTAAAGAAATAGTGCCATCAACATGCAACAAGTCAGATAGCTTTGTAGGCTCATGCACGATGCCCGGCAACTGGCTCAATTTGTTTGGATTTGTTTTGTAGATGCCTCCTTGTATTAGGCCGGCATTGTTTTCTGGCGGTACATTTTCGTTGGTTTGTACGCGGTAGAAAGAACTGTTTTTGTAAAGCCCAGAATCGACATAGGACAAAAATGCAGCCACTGTTTTAGGCGCTTTACCTGGAAAAACTTCTACCTCAACATTGCCATAAGGGGTGGTAATTAGTACATGCGGATTTTTATATTTGGCATGGCTGCAAGCATATAAAGTTATAAAATAGATTAACCAGTAATATTTTTTCATAAGTTGATTGATATTATTTTTAAAATTGGCAGTTTTGTGCCATACTATATTTTGGTGCCCAAGATAACCATGTAATATGCATTGGAAATAACTGTTCCCCATTATTAAAACTAACGCCGGATGGAGCTATTTCCGGAAGTATTATTACGTAAATTATTATTTTAAGCTTGTTATTTTGAGCCCCTATAATTAGTACCAGAAATTCCCCACTGGTGGGTAATTTTTATACAAAAAAATAAGGCTACTGTTGATTTGCAACACATTTTTAACTGGCATTATTTTAGGGTTTAATTTTTTATAAAAATATACTATTATGCAAACAAATGAAAAATTACTTGAGGTATTAAATGACCTTATAGAAGTTAATAATGACCGTGTAGCAGGCTATCAAAAAGCTGTTGAAGACACTAAAGATTTAGACATAGATTTACAAGCAGTTTTTAATAGCATGGCCAACGACAGCAGGAAATATGCTGCTGAGCTTACTCAGGAAGTAAATAAATTGGGTGGCGAAGCTAAACCCGACCATTCAATTGGTGGTACAATACACCGTGCCTGGATTGATGTTAAAGCAACCTTTAGCGGGCACGACCGCCAGGCTGTTTTAAACTCTTGCGAGTTTGGTGAAGATGCAGCCCAAAAAGCTTACCATGAAGCATTATCTTCTGATGCTGAAATGAGTGCTGATGTTAGGCAGGTTATTGCAGACCAACAAACGGCTTTACGCGTTGCACATAATTTAATTAAAAAATATCGCGACTTAAATAAAGCAGTTAGTGCTTAGTAATTATTTGCCCAATTTTTAAAAATAGCCTTGCACTTTTGCAGGGCTATTTTTATATTTATAACTCAATGCCGTTCAGTTAAAGTTCAAGTGTTTCCCAATACATCTCCAATTAAAAGGCCCTGGTTTAAGGGCATTGAATTATAACTTTAGTTTTAATTACTGCACATATCCATCAGCAATTAAAATGGCTTCACTAATTATCGCAAGCCCTTCATCTATTTGCGCCTTGGTTACACATAAAGGCGGGGCAATAAAAATGAAGCCCCAGCGCACAAAAGTGTACATGCCAAGTTCTTTGATTTTTGCAGCCACTTTATTCATCACCATCATTTCATCTGGCTTTGCATTGAAGGGTGCCATGGGCTCTTTAGTAGTTTTATTTTTTACTAATTCTATGCAACCCAGTAAACCTGTATTTCGATAATCGCCGATGGATGCATGCTGGTGCTTTAAAAGCCCAACCTTTGATTCAAGGTATTTTCCCATGGCAACAGCGTTCGCAATGAGGTTATCATCTTCATAAATTTTCAGTGTTTCTAATGCCGCTGCACAAGCCACGGGATGCGCTGAATATGTAAGCCCAAGCGGTAACATGGCATCATTGTATTTTGCAGCAATAGTATCGCTTACCATCAGGCAGCCAAAAGGCAGGTAACCGCAGGTAAGGCCCTTAGCCATGGCAATCATATCCGGCACTATGCCGTGGTTTTGAAAACCGAACCATTGCCCGGTGCGTCCAAAACCACTCATTACTTCATCCATAATTAATACAATGCCGTGCCGGGTGCATAACTGCCGAACAGCTTTTAAATACCCTTTGGGATATTGCAGGCAACCGGAAGAACCAGACTCTCCTTCTAGCAAAATAGCGGCAATATTTGTGGCCCCTTCGTAAGTTATAATTCGCTCTAAGGATGCTACGGATTCTTTTAATAAATTTTCTTCTCCATAGTCCCACCTGTATAAATAGGGTAAATCGAAGTGTACAAAATTTGGCGCTTGCTGTGCATCCATAGACAGTTTGCGGGGATCGCCGCCTGCAGCCATAGCACCGTATGACGAGCCGTGGTATGATTGGTACCTCGTTAATATTTTGTGCCTGCCAGTATAGGAGCGGGCAAGCTTAATGCCATTTTCAATAGATGTTGCGCCGCATAAAGTAAAGAAGGCCTTGTTTAAATTGCCTGGGCAAATGGCCGCTAGTTTCTTTCCTAAGTCGCCCCTGGCTTTAGTTACGCAACTTGGTGTTACGTAGCTTATATGTTGCATTTGACTTGTAACGGCATCGGTTATGCGCTGGTCGCCATGCCCGATGTTTACGTTCATGAGCCCGCTTGAAAAATCTATGTAGCGTTTATCGTCATAGTCGTACAGGTATACCCCTTTTCCATATTTAACGGCGATGGGTTCAATATTTTTTTGTTTGCTCCACGAGAAGAGTGTGTAGTCGAGATTATCCTGGATGATTTGAGTAGCCTCCCTGCCCTCCAAAGGAGGGTACTTGATGCTTGCTGATTCGATGGCTACTGTTTTGTGTGGCATGTTGCTATTTTTATTTTTTACTAAAGATTTCTATTCAAACAATCAACGGAAATACAAAGGATTACAGCAAATTATCTGGCATAAAAAAATCGAATTTTTGATCTACGGCTATCGCTCAAAATTGTTTGCTACCATATAGTCGTTCTAAACTTCCCTGTATTTTTAAACTGTATTTTCTTACCTTTTTTGCTCCATATATGCTTTGTGTGAAAATCATTAAATCGATTTAACTCATCCAATTTACGCCTGCTTCGGAATTCCATTTGGTGGTGGCCTTTTTTAATTTCGTCCAAAATTCTATGGAGCTTTTGCCGGTAATATCGCCTACGCCAAACTTGCTGTCGTTCCAGCCGCCAAAACTAAAAGGCTCCCTTGGTACCGGTACGCCTACGTTTACGCCAATCATGCCGGCGTTTGCCCTATCTATTATGTAGCGGGCCATGCCCCCATTTTGGGTAAATACACTGGCCGCATTGCCGTACGGGTTGGCGTTTTCGATTGCCAGTGCTTCATCAACGGTATCGGTGCGCATAATGGATATTATCGGGCCAAATATTTCTTTTGTGGCAACGCTCATTTGTGGGGTTACAAAATCGATTACCGTTGGGCCAACATAGGTTCCGTTTTCTTTGCCGGCAACTTTTGTGTTGCGACCATCTACTAAAATTTTAGCGCCTTGCTGCTCTGCATCGGTAATGTATTTTTCTATGCGTTGCTGAGAGGCTTTGTTGATGATGGCGCCAAGGTTTTCGCCTGGTATTATCTTTCTTGCTTCGTCGCAAATTTTATTTATGATGTGATCAATATTGCCTACGCCTATCATGGCACTAGCTGCCATACACCGCTGGCCAGCACAGCCGCTCATGCTGGCGGCTACGTTTTGTGCGGTCATATCAGGTATTGCATCTGGCAATACTATTAAATGATTTTTCGCGCCGCCTAATGCAAGGCAGCGCTTTAAATTTGCAGTTGCCCTTTGGTACACCAGCTTTGCTACTTTGGTAGAGCCAACAAAAGATACGGCTTCAATGCCGGAATGGTCGCAGATGGCGTTTACAATTTCTGCATCGCCATGCACTATATTAAAAACGCCATCGGGCAAGCCGGCTTCTTTTAATAATTGCGCTAAACGGCCTGCGCTTAACGGTACTTTTTCTGAGGGCTTTAATACCATGCAGTTGCCGAGGGCGATGGCGTTGGGTATCGTCCAGTTGGGCACCATGCTGGGGAAATTGAATGGTACAATGGAGGCTACTACCCCTATTGCAACATGGGTGGTGCGGCACTCTACACCGCGGCTTACCTCCAGCACTTCGCCTGTTACCAATTGCGGTAGCGAGGTGGCAAATTCTGTTAGTTCAATGCATTTTTCTATTTCGGCAACAGACTCGCTATAAGTTTTTCCGTTTTCTTCACTGCATAAATTAGCTAATTCTCCCAGGTGTTTTTCCAGTAAATATTTATACCTGAAAAAGACTTGTACCCTTTCTTTAATGGGCGTATTGCTCCAGGCGGGGAAAGCCCTTTTTGCCGCCGTTACTGCTGCATCCAAATCTGCTGAGGTGGACATTGGCACCATAGATAATTCAATGCCATCAATGGGTGAGATGAGGGGCAATGTTTTGGCAGTACTTGCATCAACAAATTGGCCATTTATAAAATTTTGGACAGGCATGTATTTCATGGTAAATTATTTATACTATCAATTTTATAGAAATGTGGCAGTAATTTAAAAATATTATAGTTAATAGCAAAATTATTATCTGCTTTTTATTTTTTAGATAGATATTTGTGTAGCTTAAAATTAGCCAATGAAAAAGAAAGATACCAGCACGTTAGATAGCCTTGATTTTGCTATCCTTTCCTGCTTGCAAAAAGATGGGCGTATGTCGTTTACTATTATTGCAGAACAACTAAAAGTTTCTATCGGTACGGTGCGTACCCGGTTTAATAAATTAATTGAGGATGGTACCGTAAGTATTATTGGCAGGATAGACCCCGATAAGGTTGGGTTTCAGTCTTATGCGCATATTGCGGTGTTTGTGCGGCCAGCAACATTGAAAGAAAAGGTTGCGCAAAAAATAAGCAAGATGCCGGAAGTAAGTTTTTTAGCGGGCACATCTGGTGATTATGATTTGGAGGTGGATGTGATGTGCCGCAACAATGAACATTTAGTAGATTTTATTAATGGTATTTCCAGCGTTGCCGGCGTATACCAAACCAAGACTACCATTTATTTTAAGGTGTATAAATATGCCCAGCCTGATTTAAATTTGTTAAAAAAATAAATATGCCATTATAGTTAATTTTACAACGGGCACAATTTTTTGTAAAAAATTTCACGCTACATTTTCTTTAAGTACTTATTTACCACCACGGCTATTATCATAGTCATCGTCCCTTGTGTTTTCGGTATCGTTAAAAGCGCCGCCAGAGCCATCTGACTGGCTTTCGTCCATATCCTTTTTATCATCATTTTTATTTACTTTTTCGCCATCTTTAATATTAACAGCGGCTAATTTTTTTTCTTCATCCGTTTTAGGTATTATTAGTTGTTCTGTAGATTTACCATGAGGAAAACCCGGAAAGTCCTGATCTATTTTATTATCAGAATTGGTGGCGATCTCTTTTTTTTTCATTGGAGGTTCTGAATCTTGCATGATAATTTTTATTTTAATAGTGATAATTCTGTGCCAACCTTTTATCTTTTTTTAAAATGGTACTGAAAATGACTTATGGGCATTTGCCTGGATACTTTTACTGAAATATTTTTTTATGCTATTGCCTTTGCGCCAGCGATGGGCTGGTCCTATTTAGCAAAATCCCCAAAATGCATCAACAAAGATGCCTGAAAAACAAATGTAAAAGAGTACGGCGTCCGCCCGGCTGCCATTCGGACGGGCATGTGGAGCTACATATCGTTACTGTATTAGCTGGGGCAAAAAAAACCACTATTATAAAAACGGGCATTAATTTTTGGAACGTAAAAAGCCTGGCAAAAAACCAGGCTTTAATTATTAAGTTTATATTATGCGTAAATTACTTAACCGCAAAAGTTACTGCGCTGGTTCCCCACAACATAGTTACAGTGCCATCTTTAGCAATAGTGATAGTAAACTTTTCGGTAGGCGTAGCTGCTTGTGCCGCAGTTGCTTTTACCCTAAGTATATCTTCAGCTTGTTTGTAATCGTATGCGCCCCATTGGTTCCATGTTTTGTTAAAAATAACAGTCCACTCTCCGGCGTTTGTTAAAGTAAACAAGCTGTACTTGCCTGCTGGTAATTTTTGGCCATTGATGGTTACATCTCTGCTGGTTTCAAACACGGTTGCTTCGTTGGCACCGGTACGCCACACTGCGCCATCTTTAGGCTCAAGGTCTTTGCCGATGGTGCGGCCTTTTACTGAGGGCTGGCTGTAATTTATACTGATGGCTGCGCCGGAGCTAATTGTTTGCTTAACCAATGCTGGCGGGCTTGGGCGTTTGCTTTTGTCTTCTTTTTTGTCTTGTGCCGATAGTGTTGCTGTTGCCATCAACAAGCCGCCGATAGATAACATTGCGAATAATTTTTTCATGATTTTTTGTTTGTTTGATGTGTGATTTATTAAAGTGTTAAATTAAGAAGTTAT
>JANXVN010000300.1 GCA_025351645.1 Ferruginibacter sp. | reverse complement strand
AGGGTGAGGTAAAGACAAACATATAGATCCTTAACTTAACGGCATTGGTAAATAATAATTGCTTATTGTTCAGATTGTACCTTTATTGATGCGCTTTGAATTCCTTCTGTTTCTGCGGTTAAAATTATTTCACCACCTGTTTTACCCGCTTTTAAAATTACCATGCATCTACCTTGCCATGCCTTTCTTTGCGGTAATTGATAACTTTCAAGACTACGTGGATTTGCATTGCCCACACCAACAATTGTTGCATCACCCTCTACTTTAAATTTCATCCCATTTTCTGCCAATGGATTTCTGTTACCTTTTGCATCTAATAATTCAATAGTTATATAAGTAAGGTCTTGGTTATTTGCTTTGATTATATTTTTATCGGCAGTTATTTTTATCTGTACCGGCAGTTCGGCAGTGCTTAAAACCGCTGAATTTACTACTTTCTTTTTGCCATCATATCCAACAGCTTTTAATTCACCTTTTGCATAAGGCACTTGCCAGGCAGCCATAAATTTTGAAGATCTATCCGTTAATTTTTTACCCAATGATTTTCCGTTCAAAAATAATTCAACTTGTGCGCAGGATGAATAGACCGTGACTTCGATTGGTTTGTTTTCATAGCCTGTCCAGTTCCAATTATTTACAGCATCCAACCAATGCCATTTCGACCAGGATTCCCGCTTGGGATTTACATCAAAAGAAGGTACGGGAGGTGTTGCAAAAATAGATATTTGGTTTTCTTTCCAAAGTGCGTCCCGGTAAAAAGATTGAGGTCTTTTCCAACCACAAATATCAATATCACCACAGTAAGCAAGGTTCCAGGGATAAAAGTTTTGCTGTTGAAAATACCCTAGCCATCCAATACTTGCTTCACCGATGTAATCAAAAGCTGTCCATACAAAATCACCAATCACGTAGGGATTATCCACTACGTCCATCCAGCTTTTAAAAGCTTCCAACGGGTAAGATTCTGAACCATACATAATTCTGTCGGGCTTTCTTTTATGGTCAGCAACATAGATAGTTTCTTTTAAATGATCGCCGCCTGCTGCATAATTGTACCCCGCAATATCCAACTCTGCAAAAAAGGGATCCTTATCTTCATTCAGGCCATTTACAGCCGAGGTTATGGACCTGGTTTTATCCAGCGTTTTAATATAATCTGCAATTGATTTTGCAGTGGCTACACCTTCGCTGTTACCCCTTTCCGGTATTTCGTTGCCAAGGCTCCACATAATTATTGAAGGATGGTTTCTATCTCTTTTAACCATGGCATCAATGTCTTTTTTCCACCAGTCTTCAAAATACAAATGGTAATCGTAAGGATTTTTACCATAGTTCCACATATCAAAAGCTTCATCAATAATTAGCATACCCAACTTATCGCAGGCAGTTAAAAAAGCAGCACTTGGCGGGTTGTGCGTACACCTGATGGCATTGTAGCCACTAGCTTTCAGCAATTCTACTTTACGCTCCTCTGCCCTGTCGTAGGCTTTTGCACCAAGCGGTCCGTTGTCATTGTGAAAACAGCCACCTTTTAATTTTACTGTCTTACCATTCAATTGAAATCCATTGGTCACATCAAAAGAAATGGTCCTGATACCAAAAGTATTTGCCTCCGTGCTTATTAGTTTTCCATCTTTATAAATAGTTGTTAGTGCTGTGTAAAGAGAGGGCGATTCGCATGACCATAAAACAGGATTTTTTACAATTATATCCTCATTAAATTCATAGGACTCTTTTGTTTTAAGCTGCTGTTTTAATTGGGTACTACTCACTTCTTTTAAAGCAGCATTTGTAATTTTAGTTAGGATACTGATGGCGGCATCAGCGTTAGTTTCGTTGATGATATTGGTTTTAATATTTACAGTAGCCGTAGTTTTATTTACAATTGGGGTTGTAATAAAAGTACTCCATTGTGTAGTATGTATTGGCTCCAATATGTTTAACCATACATGCCGGTAAATACCAGAACCAGCATACCAACGGCTGTTTACGCCTTCATTCTTCACTTCAACCGCCACCATATTTTCGCCGTCAAATTTTATCAGTGCTGTAATATCATATTCAAAACCAGTGTAGCCATAGGGATGAATACCAAGTTGGTGTCCATTTACCCAAACCGTTGCATTCATGTAAACCCCATCAAATTGCAGGTATATTTTTTTATTTTTTTCCTGCGGAGAAATAGAAAATTTTTTACGGTACCAGCCTGTGCCGCCTGTTGTAAAACCACCGTTTGCCTGACTGATAGCATCTACATTAAAAGGCGAATTCGTACCTTTTAAATCTTCAATACTCCAGTCGTGGGGCAAGTCAATTTTTCTCCATTTCGAATCATCAAAACTATTTAATTCAGCCCCTTGTGCACCACCTAAATGAAAGGTCCAGTCGTTATCGAAATTTAAAATAGGTGTTTGCGCCGAACTTATTAATGCCCACATTATGAAGTGGGTTAATAAAACTAGTTTTATTTTCATTTTAAATATTTGTAGCAGTTATTAATTATTGATTTGTGTTATTACTTCAATTTGTAAATTTGTACCGGTTTATTGTTTATACCAATGACTAGCTGGTTATTAATTAATTGAACGGACCTTACATCGCCTTTAATACTTAGCCCAGACTGGGACTGTGTTTGGTAAGTGAAGTTGCCTTTACCATCCCCTAAATAAACCTGGCCATAGTTACCATCAAACTCAGTAAGCCTTATTCGATTAAATTGATTATTACCAAAAAGCAAAAGATCGCTATTGCCATCACCATTTACATCAGCACTGCACATAGCGTAAATTGGTGCGTATTGAGCCTGAACCGGCAATTCTTTTCTCACTAATCCTTTACCTGTATTATTTAAATAAACTGTATTAAAAGTTGTTGCCATAAAAGGTTTTGCACTATTTAACTTTTCTGCAGGTATAATATCCGAAATTGTAGCATCTGCATAACTGTTATAATTATAAAATTTCTTTTTAAAAAATGGCACCTGAAATAAGATATCATCCATGGTTACAAAAGGATAACTTTTACCCTGGACAAAACTGGTAAGCACTGGGTCTTTAGTACCATTGTCATCAAGATCAAAATTGTATAGCTGAACAGGTTCCGTTTCGGTAGGTTTTAACTGGCCATTGATTCCGTAATTTGCAAGCACAATATCTTCTATACCATCCTTTTCGAAATCATTTACTAAAATTTTATTCCACCAACCAAAACTTGAAAAAGTGATATACTTTTCAGATTCATCAATCAAAACATTTTTTTTGTTTATAAATATTTTTACAGGCATCCATTCCCCCACAATTACCAGGTCTTTTATTTTATCGTTATTTACATCAACCCAGGCTGCATCTTTAACCATCCCAACAGCACCTAAGGTTTTAGAAAATTGAAGTGTGGCATCAGTAAAATTCCCTTTACCATCATTTAGCAATATTCTGCTTTGGCTAAATTCGGGCCATTTACCGGGAGTAACCGTTCCGCCAATAAACAGATCCAAATCACCATCGTCATCAATATCATAAGCCCGTACGCAACTTTTGTTAAAGGGGAAAACTGGTAGTGCATTTTCTTTTTTAATAAAATGGCCTTTGCCATCATTAATAAATAAACGGTCATTCAGTTGAGGGGAATTACCTGTAAACTCATACCCCCCGCTAACAACAAGCAGGTCGAGGTCATTATCATTATCAGCATCAAAAAAAATTGCGTCTACTGATTCACCTAGTGAATCTAACTTAATTGAAGCAGAAGGAAAGGGTGTAAATGTATGGTTGGCTGTTTGTAAAAATATACTCCCTGCTTGCTCTTTAGCTCCACCAATAAATATATCGTCAAGTCCATCGCCATTAATATCACCCTTTGCTATGCATGGGCCCTGCCTAGAATAATATTGTGGCAGTAAGGATTGAATTGCAAAATCATTAAAATCGTTTTCTTTATGTATGAAATTTAGCGCATTATTATTAAGTTCAAAAAAACTATTTACCGGTTTAATTATTGGGTATACAAAAGGAAGGATTGCATCTAACTTATTTACAATCAAAGTTTGATTAACTTTTACATTTTTTAATATTTGCATTTTATCGTCAGGCCAAATTATTACAACCGAATCAATAATGGTTTTATCATTTAGCCCAAAGTGTAAATTGAGGTCTACGCTGGATTGAAAACCCCTTACTGGTAATTGCTCCTGATAATATTTTTGTTCTCCGGCATATAATAATACCTTAGTTCCAATACCGGAACTGTTATGAATTTCTCCTTTTAATTGCACACGCAAATAATTATTTTTGAGCAACGATTCGCTATTATTTTTATACACTCCGGCAACACCATCTGCGTTACTGACTATCATATCTAAATCTCCATCATTGTCAATATCCACATAAACACAACCCTGCGAAATTGTTGGTTCATCAAACCCCCACTTTTTCATCTTTTGCACAAAATGATCGTTGCCCTGATTTTGATAAATATAATTGGGTAATTTTATCGGAGGCATATGAGCTATATAATCTGGCACATTAACTGCCTCATCTCCACTTTTATATTTTAGTACCTGATCCATAGAATATTTTAGAAACTCCATATCGGTATTATTTCTTTTATAACCATTTGATACAAAAAGATCTTTAAGGCCATCGTTATCAAAATCGGCGAACAATGGCGCCCAGCTCCAGTCTGTATTCGATATGCCCGCTAATTGTCCAATCTCACTAAACGTGCCATCACCATTATTTTTTTGTAAAGAATTTTTCATGAACTGATGCGGCATCCCACTTTTAAAAAGATAATTATACTCATCAAAATTATCAATTCCCAGATGCATTTTAGTTGCATGATTATCTTCCGGAAGCATATCTAATTCAACAATATCAGGCAATAGATCATTGTTGTAATCATTGATATCAATACCCATAGCATATAAGGAAGTATGGTTTATTTTTTGTTGAAGTTTATTTGTAAAAGTGCCGTCTTTATTATTTATGTACAAATAATCGGGTTCTTTAAAATCGTTCGTTATATAAATATCCGGCCAGCCATCCTGGTTAATGTCGGTCGTACTTACCCCTAGACTAAAAGTTAATTTATTAGAAGCTATACCTGCCGATAAAGTAACATTTACAAAATGACCATTATCGTTCCTAAATAATTTATTTTCTAAAGTGGTATCCCCCCTTTGCTTTCTAAATTCCAAGTTTTGAATCTGTCCTTTTGCATACTCCGGGGCAGATTGGTTAATTAAGATCATGTCAAGATCACCATCTTTATCATAATCGAAAAAAGAAGCTTGGGTAGAGTAACCAGGGTCATTAAGCCCATATTCCGCAGCCCTTTCAGTAAAAGTTAAATCGTGGTTATTTATAAATAATAAATTGCGTCGTTTATCTGCATTATTAATTCCTGAACGGCAAATATAAATATCCTGCCAGCCATCGTTATTTATATCAACTATGGTAATGCCTGTACACCAGCCACCTTTATCTGCAATACCTGATTTAGCTGTAACATCTTCAAATTTAAAATCGCCTTTATTAATATATAATCGGTTTTTAACCATATTTCCTGTAAAGCAAATATCGGTTAGCCCGTCATTATTAAAATCGCCCACGGCAACTCCCGCGCCATTGTAGAAATATGGATAGGTAAGAATATTAAAATTGGGGATGTCTTCCTTAACAGAATTTATAAAATTTATGCCTGTATAATCTTCCGGCATTTTGGTAAAGAGTGTTGGTTTATTTTCTTTACATGAAATAAATATTATAATGATAGATACTAATAAAGATCGTTTATAAGATAAAAAATATTTCATGCAATTATATGTTGATCCAGAGAAATTTGCTTCGGAATATACGCTCATAAATTATATGAAAGAAATACAAAAGCTATTGTGATAAAGTTATAAATACAAAAAAAGTTGCCTTTAAAAGACAACTTTTTTTATAAAAAAATTATAAAATTAATACAATGGATTTTGAAATCCTTGTAGTTTAGCGTTTCTATTAATTTCATCCAATGCAATTGGAAACAAATAGAACCTTGCATTCCAAGCTCTGTCCTGCACACTTTTAACAGTGTAAATTGGCGGGGCATAAGTTATATGGTCTGCATTTAGTTTATATAAAATATCAATACCTTTTGCATTTGCGTAAGCGGGAGCTGCAATAAGCCAACGACGAACATCAAAGAAACGCTGACCCTCATAAGCGAGTTCAATTAAGCGCTCATTTCTGTAACGAATAACCAAAGCAGAACCTGATTCAGTAATTGCAGGCATAAAGGCCCTTTTTCTGATCATATTCAAATATGTTTTTGCTTCTAATTCCTGGCCTAAACCAATACAAGCCTCTACATAATTTAAAATAACTTCTGTGTAACGAATATAACGCCAAGGCTGAACTTGTTTATTAAATTGTGCATCAATAGTCGGATCAACAAATTTGCGTAAAAAATATCCTGTATAAGTACCATTCCAATTTTCAAAAGCACTTTTCCTTGTATCTAAACCGGGCATAATATCCGCACTAGACCCATTCCATTTTTCACGGAAAGACGTATTGATTATACCAACAGGATCCTGAGAAATTACGTCAGCAGGACGGGAGCGCCATTTTGCACCATCATAGTTTACTGTTGAATAGAATCTTGGATCACGAGCAGTGTACGGAGCCATAGCCTGATTTGGATTATCCCAGCTAAATTTTGTACCATCATTCATTTCGTAAGCATCTACAAATTGCTGTAGTGGTGTATTGCTGCCCCAACCATGATATCCATTAGGGTTATTGTATAAACCGGGGTTATAACCATCCCAGTTTTGATCAACTTTAGTTGTAAAATATTTAAAGAAAATATCTTCACTGGTTGATTGCTTTAAAAATATATCGCTATAATTTTGAGTAGCTTCTGCCGCACTTGCAGGGTTTGGCATATACAAACTGTAAGTCCCTAAATTAATAACCGCCATTGCAGCATCCTTTGCAGCCTGCCAACGAGCCATTCTATCGCCACCAACATAACCAATTAATTCCGGGTGTGCATAACCACCGGCCCAGGCACCGTTGTTATTTGCAAAATCGCCTGCGGCAGATAACATTACCCTTGATTTAAGGGCAAGTGCAGCACCTTCACTAGCCCTGCCTGAAGCTAATGTTTTACCATGCAACAGTGACGCTGAAAGATCACATTCGGCAACAATAAACTTAATGTTTTCATCGTATGTATTGCGTGGAACTGCAAAAGAATCTGATAATCCATAAGCTTTGGTAATGATAGGAACCCCACCATAAGTAGATAGAAGATTGTTATAAATATAAGCCCTCAAAAAATGTACTTCACCTTTAAGGCCATCCTTTGTAACCGCATCAATTGGTGCAGCATCAATTTTACTAAAAAATAAATTGGTAGCTCTCACAAATTTATATTCAGTGGCCCAATGGTATTGCTTAAGATTTGCTGCCCAAAAATTAGGGTCAAAAATTGACATATCACTTGGGTTCATTAAACTTTTGGTAACATTACTTGAACCAAAATCTGCATTGTACATAGACTCATCGGCCATTGATGCCATCATCATACAACTAAAACCATGCGGTACACCACTGTAAATATTATTTACAAATGTTTGAATTAAAGATGCATCAGCCCAAACATTGGCATCTGCAAATTGATCAACCGGTAATACATCTAGTTGCTTTTTACAGGAGGGCAATTGCATAAGCAATACAACCCCTAAAATAATTGATAAAATACGTTTCATATATATATAATTTAAAAAGTTAATGATAAACCTGCTGATACTACTCTTTGTAACGGATAACTTGTTCCGTTTCCTGAAGAAGCTTCAGGATCGAAATCCTTATAATCAGGGCTATAAGTAAGCAGATTGTATCCGCTTACAAAAACTCTGAAAGCTTGCATTCCTATTTTTTGAATAATTTTTCTAGGAAGTGTATATCCGAATTGTAAATTCTTTAAACGGATATAATCAGTTTTTCTTAAATAATAAGTATTAGCCTGGCCTACCCAATATTCGTTACCCCTATTGTTTGCTCTTGGTTTACTTGCAGAAGTATTAGCCGTTGTCCATCTGCCATCAGCAGAACTTTGTAAAAAATTTCCGATTTCACCAGCAGATGATACATCAATATAATTTACAGCACCTGCTGCACCCTGGCCTAAAATTGAAAGATCAAATCCTTTGTATTGAAGGTTAATAGTTAAACCCCCGGTAAAGGTTGGCACACTAGACTTATCACTCCTTACCTGATCATTTGCATCAATTACTCCATCATTATTTACATCTTTAAAAATAAGGTCACCTGGTCTTGCGCCTGACCAATGTGGTGTTTTATCAATAGAAGCCTGATCAGCATAAACACCAATTGTTTGATAATAAACCCCTGTATTCATTGGATGGCCTGTTGATTTCTTCCAGGAAGGATTTCCTGCTGCTTCATCCCAAAATAAAATTTTGTTTTTAGCATAACCACCATTTACAGCAATTGAATAAGTTAAATCGTTTATCGTATTTTTATAACCAACAGTAAAATCAAATCCGGCATTCTTTACTTTTCCAATATTTTCCGGTGGTAAAGTAATACCAGCAGATGTTGGTACAGAGGCATTTCTTATAGCAAGTACACTTGTTCTTTTGTAGTTAAAATAATCAAATTCAACTGTTAATTTATTTTGCAGCATAGATGCTTCAAAACCAATGTTTGCCTGATTAGCAACTTCCCATGTAATATTAGGGTTAGGCAAACGAGTTTCGTATAAAGTTTGATTTTCCGTAGTACCACCTGTTACAAAAGGCAGGTAGGGAGAATTTACAACATTACCATATCCAAAAGTAGACAAGTATTGAAATTCAAGCGGGTTACCATTAGGGCCTAATTGAATTCTGTCATTACCAGTTTTACCTATTGAACCGCGAATTTTTAAGCGGTTAATAAATTGAACATTGTTTTTAAAGAAATTTTCTTCAGATACAACCCATCCTGCAGAAATGCCAGGAAAAAATCCCCAACGGTGTGCAGCAGGAAAATTATAACTTCCATCTTCACGCCAAACAAATTCAGCCAGGTATTTATCTTTAAATGCATAATTAACCCTTCCAAAATAATTCAATCTTGAAACTACAGTGCCTGATCCGCTATTGTTTATTTCAGCGGCACCACCGGCAAAAAGCTGGTCAATGGCATTGGAAGCATAGTATCTTCTAAAGGCGCTGAAATATTCAGAATTACCAGTACGTGATTCAGCCCCAGCTAAAAACTTAATGGTATGATTAGTACCTATTTTGGTATCATAATTAATTAAACCATAAAAAGTTTTGCTAAGTTCATCACGGGAATATTCAGATAATCTGGCATCGTCAAAACCTCTTTTACCCTTTTTTAAAGTAGGATGGCCGTTTGCGTCCAGATTAGTAAAATCTGCCGTGTATAAATACCAGGGCGTTTGCCAGGTTTTTCTAAAATCAAATCCCTTATCAAATGCGGCTGTACCGGATACCGATAAACCTTTTACCCAGGGAATGTTAATATTTAATTTTAAATTGGTATTTACTGTATAATATTTGTCTTTGTCGTAACCGGTTGCATCTGTACTGATAACTACAGGATTATTTCCGTATTCAATATCCGGGCCTGGTGTACCGTCAGGCCAGTATGCAGGAAAAGTTGGCTTACCCCTCATTACCATCCAAAAAATATCTCCTGCTCCACGGGTTGGGTAATTGCGGTCTTGCATTCTACCTGCAACATCGAAGGTTAATGAAATATCTTTGCTTATTTTGCCATCGATATTTGTTCTTAAATCGTATTGATTAAATTTAGTAGCACTGTGATAATAGTTACCATCCTGAGTTTTAGCACCTAAGGAAACAAAATATTTTAAATTTTCGGCTCCGCCGGATATAGTTGCATTGTAAGAACCTTGGGCCGACCTTGGTTTTAAAGTAGCTTTAAACCAATCTGTATTTGGATATTTCCATGGGTCGGAACCATTACCAAATTTGGTAATTTCAGCAGCTGTATATGCAGGTGCATTACCAGCATAAGAAGCAATTTCATTTAAAATTGTAGCATAAGTGGCTGAATTAGCCATCGTAGGCGTTTTCGTTGGCTGGTTATATCCTTGATTAATATTAAAAGTAATTTCAGGTTTACCTAGTTTACCTCGTTTGGTTGTAATCAATATAACCCCGTTTGCTGCCTGAGCACCATAAATGGCTGCAGATGCATCTTTTAAAATGGTTAAACTCTCAATGGTGTTTGGGTCAATCCTATCAAGACTGCGGCCCGCAATACCATCCACAACAACCAGTACATCATTATTACCTAAACTATTAACACCACGAATACGCAACGTAGAACCATCAGCGCCAGGCTCGCCACTACCTTGTATAGCAGTAAGGCCTGGCACACGGCCTACCAAACTATTGCTAACATTAGTTGCCGGAGATTTAATAATATCTGACCCTTTAATGCTGCTGATTGCACCAGTTAAAGTTGCCTTTTTTTGTGTACCGTAGCCTACTACGATTACTTCATTTAATTGACTTGTACTTT
This sequence comes from Ferruginibacter sp., assembly GCA_025351645.1. Taxonomy (GTDB): domain Bacteria; phylum Bacteroidota; class Bacteroidia; order Chitinophagales; family Chitinophagaceae; genus Ferruginibacter. The sequence continues at coordinate 24,440 of JANXVN010000300.1, read as the reverse complement.
GATTTAAATTTACGTTTAGGACTGTTTTATTGCCTACTGCTGTTTCTCTGGTTTCAAAACCTGTAGATGAAAATATCAGTACAGATTTTTGGTTTGGAACATCAATAGAAAATGAACCGTTTGCATCTGTTGTTACACCAGTTTTTGCTCCTTTTACAGTAACACTTGCATTAGGAGCTGGCAAACCCTTATCATCGTAAACAATGCCATTTACATGCACTTTTTGTTGTGCCTGAATAGATAGGCTAAAGGCAATAATAGAAAATGAAAAGATAAGTTTTTTGAAAATGTGCGCAGACCAATATTTTGTAGGTCTCTTAATTGCAGGGCAATACACACTGAGCAGTTTTGTCATTTTGGCAAGTTGGTTTGGTTAAGAAATCGTTCTGGTTATATTTAAAATAATTGTTTAATTGACATTTAAATTATTTAAACAAAAAATTACATATTATTTGTTGTACTATTAAAAATAGATATTATTAATCAAGGATAATGATTTATTCTTTTCAATACCAATTATATGGTGGCTAAATGTGCAGCTTCGTCTGAAATCATTGGCTAAAAGCATCATTCGAAAGTAAATGTTAAAATTGATAAAACAATAATATTTTTTAATTCAGCTCTGCAGATTTCCTCTGGTTAAAGGATTTTAAAATAGAATCCGACTTATGATAGTAATCTTAATGTATTATTTGAAATAATCAATTTTGTTTCATCTTGAAAAAAGCATAGTTCCAAACCAAAAATTATAAACTATAGTAGGCATCTATAAGATAAAATCAAAACCCATCCTAAGCAAAAAATTTGTAGTGCCCAAAAAAGTACTAGAAATTTTAAACACCCAATATTTATTACCTTTCGCAAGTGCTTAGATGTAATGTATATTAAATAATATCACTATCAACCGACTAAAATCCTAAATGTTTTTTAATGGACTGAAAGCATTGATTTTACTGTGATGTTTATTTATTTTGATAGTAGACCCCTGCTTTTCATTTTGGAAAAAGTGAAGGAAGGGCAGCATCGGTTTTTACGCTTGCCCAGCTTCTACCGGTATTTAATAGTTCGTATACATCCAGCATGCTTACTAAATGAATGCGTACCAAAGTGGCTACTGTTGAGAATGCTTTTTTTACCGCAGCTTTTTTTGCAGGTCAGTTAAAAGCAATTGTGCTGTCAATGTGCACCATACCTGAGTGCGGATCGCATTCTCATACTCACCATAAAAATAGTGCAGTTGAAAATTTTGCTTCATCTTCTTGAATAATAATTCTATTCCCCAGCGTTTTTTATAGATCAACGCAATTTCCATGGCTGTAATTATAAAATTGTTACAGATAAATACATACTGCCTGCCTTTTTCATCCTGTTAACAGATCCTCTGGCGTTTCAGTGTTATCAGTTCTTTCTTCTCCTTATAAGTCACCTCGATATCTTCTTCTTTTAACACGCCTGCCTGCTTTGCAGCCAATATTGTAACACTTACTGTTTTCAATACAGTGTAAAGGGCATTGCCTTTTTGATGGGTGACGGAATAGATTTTCTTTTCCGTCCACTCGTTGAACTGTTTGTAATAATTGTAAGCCTTGTTAAATACCAGCATGCTGAATTGTGGTACCTGTATCTCGCTCAGGAAATTTTTATCGTGGATTTTAGCAACCGTTATCTTCATAAACTTACCTACTGACTGCACGGCATCGATAAGCAGATGCACCTTTAAGCCACCCTTCTTTTGCCATCATTCTTTGGGTTCCTGCCCACGCCTTTGAAGATGTCGCTAAAGAGCCGTATAGTTGTAGAATCTACAATAGAAAGCTCCTTTATAGTCAATCCATTCGTTCGGCTGTCCGACAAAAAAGCACTGTAATGGGCTGTTAATTGACAATATAACGCTTCGAAGAACTCATTGCCGCGGTTGCGCAAGCCATCGCCAGCAGAACTTTTGGCAGGCGGCCTATCAAGGCCCAGATGATTGAGCTTGCCACTCATAGCCCTAAGCCCCTCGCAGGTTTCAGCCATCGAATCACAACGACTGAATATCCCGAACATCATCGTCACAAAGTGAGGCCAACTCTTAAAAGCTTTATAATAATAATCACTTTTCTTTTGTTTAACCAAGTCTTTAAAAGAATGCTTATCAACCAATTGTAGTAACTGGCTTAAAATCGGCTGACAGACTAATTTTATCTCCGTATTTTTACCCATGTTGTTTTTTAAGGTTTTGTAACCACAAATTATAACTTAGGTAGGTAGCCTAGGCTATCTACTTTTTTTGTGCCAATTTAATAAATTTTATTAGGCGGTTAATAGTGTAAATATTTATGTAATGCAAGGCAAATCAATTAATAAGCTTTGATAGCTTATCTTGAAGCCCTATTTTTAAAATTTATAAAATGAAAAAAAATTATCGCTGGGGTATTATTGGTGCCGGCAAAATCGCAGAAAAGTTTTGTACAGCCATTTGCTTTACGGAAGGCTCGGAAGTGTATGCGGTAGCCTCACGGGATGTTGAGAAAGCAAAAGACTATGCAGCAAAATTTAATGCCACCACATTTTATACAGACTATTTATCGTTGATAAAAGATGAAAATGTTGACATCATTTATATTGCTACCCCGCATGCATTCCATTACGGGCAAACCATGCTTTGCCTGCAACATAACAAACCGGTGCTCTGCGAAAAACCAATGTCGCTAACCTATCAACAAACGGCGGAGATGATTGCATTGGCTGCTAAAAATAAATTGTTTTTTATGGAAGGCATGTGGACTGCGTGCATGCCGTTTATGGATAAGATAAAATCCCTTATTGCCGAAGATGTTATTGGCGAACCTCAATATGTTTCGGCAGATTTTGGCTTTACCGCACCTACAGATACTGACAATCGTTTAATGAATAAGTCGCTTGGCGGTGGTGCTTTAATGGATATTGGCATTTATCCTTTATCATTAGCCACAATAATTTTTGGCGAGGCGGCTACTATAAAATCGGTTTCGAAACGTACCGAAACTGGTGTAGATGCTTATGCGAATATACTGCTGCAATATGCTGGCGGGCAAACAGCGCATGTGCTCTCCACCATCAGTTTTACTACAGCCCTGGAAGCTGAAATTATCGGTACAAAAGGGCGTATCAAAATTGAAAGCCCCTGGTTTAAGGCAACCAATTTTTCAGTTATTTTAAATGATGGGGACACGGAAGATTTTTCTATGCCGCACCTAAGCAACGGCTTTGAGCATGAAATAAAAGAAGTAATGAATTGCCTCGATAATGGCTTGCTGCAAAGCAACAAATGGCCGCACCAGCTAACACTCTCTATCAGTAAAATTATGGAGCAGGTTTTAGCGCAGGCAGGGGTTGTTTATGAACCGGCTTAAAAAAGTTTTTTCTATTAATAAAAGCAATAAGCAATAACGTTACAATACTTGCTGGAATTGCCTTCCAAAGTTTGCCCGTATTACTCGCAAAACTATCTACTTTGCCTGTTTATTTAGTGCCTGCCCAATAATAAGGCATTTTCTTTTCAGTAAATTCATTGGCACTAATAAAAGCCAGTTTAGCTTTTTGCAGCGCCACATCCGTTGGCATCCCCTGCGATAAATACTTGTAAAACAACTCCGTAATAGTATAAGTAGATATATTATCGACCGGCCATAAATTACTTACCGCCGCCGGTATCCCCAGCGCTGCAAAGCCCCTGTTAAAGCTAAAAATGCCTTCCCCCTAGTACAATTTTCGTTAGCCGTTTCGCAGGCAGAGAGTACAACCAGTTGCGTTACCGGTTTTCTATCAGTTACTAAATCTGATAAATAAAGGGCTGAATCAGCAAAATAAATAACCGGGTCGTTATTGGCGCTGCTATCGGCTGCATTAGTATATAACTGCAGGATATGATAGCTTGGAAAACTTTGCAAAAAATTATTCCTTGTTGCTTTTTCCATCACGTAGTTAGTAGCGTTTTTAAAAAATACGTTTATATTTTTTAAAGAAATGTCGCTTCCGGATAATGTGGCCAGGCTATCCTCAACCTTATATTGTACCGGCGCAATACCTAAAATTTTGTTGGTAGTAGTACTGTTGCCAGTATAGTTGTTGGTTAAGTATTTGGCAGAGTAGGTATAGCTGGTGGCGTACTTGCTAAGTAAATATTCAGGTTGCTGCGGGTCGCTGTTAGTTACCATTGCTTCAAAGGGAAAGCCTTTTCCATACGGCGAAATAATAAGGCTGGCAACAGGCAGCATAGTTGCAGGAAATAATAAAGCATATATCTTGTGCGCTATTTTTACAAAGCCCCTAAAATTTTTATTAAGCAAGCCAGGGTTAGCGAGTGCGGTGTTAAATAAGCCGGTAACACTATCGTATAAATGCTGGTTAACTTTAATAAACGTTGTACTGGTGGGCGCAATGGTTAATACATACACGGCACTATCTCCCGAAAATATTTCCATTAAAGCCTTAGATCCTTTTAAAATATTTTGCCTTAGTTGTTGCAGGTTGATAAAAGTTGTATCAAGGTAGTTTTGATAGTACGCAAGGTTTTTATTTTTAAGCTTGTTTTGTAGTAAACGAAGTTCGCTTGTTGCATTGTATAATTCTTTTTGAGAAGCAAGGTATTCATCAGATGCAGGGGTAAGGCTTGTTATTTTTCGTTGCAGGTGCGTAATGTTTTTTTTTATAGCAGCTTGGTTTGCGATGTCGATATCCGCCATCCACCGTTGTTCGTTTATCTGGTCGTTCAGTAAAATAGACCGGCTTTTTTCAAAAAAATAAAAAGCGTCTTCCATATTATTATTGGCATAGCACGCCTCAATGGCATGTTCGTATAAATTGCGTGCGGTACTGCGCCACACCAGGTTTGAGCCAAACAAAAATTGTTGTTCAGTTTTTATTTTAGCTAAAAACAAATCGCTCTTTTTATATATAGCCAGTGCTTTTAAGGTAAGCGTCATTTTTTGTATAGAAGTATTGCTGTACAAATGCATCGCCCTTATCGGTTGTAAGGTCAGATAAGTTTTGTAATAAATTAAAGCCGGGAAATGCAAATGAATTTTGTAGCATGGTAGTCTCATCCATGCCATACCTTACTGTATTAAATGCCTTTTGAAAATACTCCTGGGCGGTATTGTAGTTTTTTTGTAAAGAATAAATATTACCTGTTTGCTTAAATATAAATAACGAATCTGAAGCATCTGCATATTTCAATGCCGCGGCACAGTAGGTTAAGCCAACATCACATTTGTTATAGTTTTTGGCAAGTAGCATGCCGATACTAACTAAACTTTGAGCGCAGCCTTTGTTATATTTTAATACCAAATCTGCCTGGTAAGCCTGCTTAAATAAGGCAAGCGCTTTATCATGCTGTTTTAAATCCTGATAAATTAAGCCAAGCAAATAATAAAAGGCGTATAAAAGTTTGGTATCACCTTTTTTTGAAAATTCAGTTATTTTTTTTCTAAGATATTTTTAGCTGTAAGCCCATTTTTAGAAAAAAATAATGCGTTGGCCTGTTTAGCCACAAAAATTACAACGTAATCAATACTGTCTTTTTGGTGATAATATTTCTGTACAATATCTTCTCCTAATTTTGCATAGTTGCTGCACAAACTATATTCGCCTTTATTAAATAAATACTCCGTCTTGTCTGCCAATGCAGGCAGTAGCATATCAAACCCGCTACCACCTTGCAATACATAAGCAATGCAGCTATCAATTGCGGCGTACTTTTTTTCTTCCTGGCCGGTAATGTCATAATAATAAAGTAGGTTAGAGTAATTATCTACCAAAGCCATAGTACCGCCCATTTTAGTTGCTAAGCACGCTTTAGCAATATGTACAGATTGTTCAGTAAAATTGATCGCATCGGCATAATTGCCTTCCTTAAAATAAAGCACACCAATTTTTTGTGATAAAAACATGCTTAAAGAATCATTTTCTAAATGGCATATTTTCAGCTGTTCCGCTAATTGCAATAATTCCTTTAGCTGGCCTGCGGTTTTTTTTTAGTAGAATGATAGACGGCAAAAATCTTTTGTTTTAAAATATTTTTATCCCGGCATTGGCAATACAGGTAACTGTGCATCAGTAGCAGGCTTCCTCTTCAGTAAGGGAATATTTGTGCATTCCCTCCTTTACAAAATAAACATATCGGGTAAACAGGGCATCCTCAGCTTTTCTTTTCAAGTGATAATCATGCTGAAGTTGAATGATCAAAATTTCATCCGTAGCATTAAGTAGTTGCTCAAAAGCCATGAAGGACGTCTTTTAAGAAAGATATGCAAAAAATCTTAAAATTAAAAAGCGGCAATGTATTTTTGTATTATTAGTTCCGTAGTTCAATACCATCACGTTAAGTGATTTTCGCCTCTTTAAACTGGGTTAGTGATGGTAAAACAATCTTATAAACCCTACATTTAATGGCGTTGTTACATCATTATAAAACCGCTGCCATTGTGCTAAGTATTGGTATTTACATAGCCTTGCCATTGTATTGCATCCGTAAATAAAAATAGCGTAAAACTTTGTGCGCCCCTGCGGTCGGGCTATTCACTGCAATCTTTTTTGCGGGCGGCCCGACAAAAAAGGATTTCCGTTGCTATCCCTGGCGCTTCAATTTCAATAGTATCCGCTGGTCAGTAAAACTATTAATTCTTTAAGCCATAAACATTAGAAGCCAAGAATTATCAACCAATGGCGCTAAGTTTAGCGATTTTTGCCCCGCAGGGCCATCCCCCCTCCCCCTAGGAGAGGGGGGTGAGGTAAAAAAATGGAGCAGTCCTTAACTTAACGGCATTGAATTATAAACTATCAAAAAATCAAAAAATAATATACATTTTTTGTTTCCATCCTTTACAGTCTTGCGACAAATAATCAGGCAAACGTTGCTAACACAAAATCATCCATAATAAACAATCACTCAAAAAACTTAAAAATTAAAACAATGAAAAAGTATTTATTTGCCGTCGTGGCAGGCTTAATCCCAGCGCTGGCAACAACAACCCAAGCGTACGCACAAAACGTAAACAAAAACTTTCCATTTCAAAATGAACTAGCCGTAGTTTCTAGCAACAAGCCTTCAGGCGAAACCGGAGCAGCTACAGCTACGGTAGAGTTAGCTGGCATTAAATTAATACAAAGGCCATCAAAAACTTTACTAAAAATTATGCCGGTGCTACTAAACCAAATTGGAGCACAACTGTAGATGGATTTCGGGCCAAGATTACCACCAATGGCATAACCCAGTTAGTTTATTACAATAAAAAAGGCAACTGGTTAGGCAGCTTAAAAAATTATAGCGAAACACCGTTAAACAAAAATGTAAGGGACATCATAAAACGCGTTTACTATGATTTTAATATCCTCCTAGTGCAAGAGATAGAAACAACCGACTCTCATGGCACGCCTACTTATGTTGTACACATTGAAGATGCAGGCAATTATAAGATGCTCATTATAAGCCATGGCGATATGCAGGTGCATGAAGAATTCAAAAAGCAAAAATAGCCTGTTTTTTTCTGCCCCTAAATACAGGTGTACCTGCAAAGATATAGTACAACGCCCCGCTACACCTAAGCAGGGCGTTGTTAATAAATGCCCTTGTAAGGCATAAGCTTCCAATATATCATCAGGCATACAAGGTAACTGCAAATAAAATAAAAATGATAAAGCAGGTTATCAGCAATACCTTCAGAATATTTTTTTACTTGCTCATACAAAATAAATGAAACACTGCCTGCCGTTTTTTATTTGCTTTTTTGTTGCCCATTGTACAAATGCCCAACAACTCCAAAATAAAGCTGCTATTGCTTTGCAACACAATACGTCGCATATACCGGGCGGCAACCAAGCTTTTGTGCCTATTAAAAATATACAATGGGCTTTTAAAACCAACGGTAAAATATTTTCATCCCCGGCAATCAGTAAGGGCATCGTATTTATTGGCAGCGAAGATAAAAGCCTGTACGCCATCAATATAAAAACCGGCCAACAAAAATGGAAATTTGCCACAGCAGGTGCCGTCCATTCATCGCCTGCTGTGTATGGCAGCAATGTATATATGGGCAGTTACGATGGGTATTACTATGCTATAGATATAGCTACCGGCAAACAAAAATGGAAGTTTAAGACGGGTGGCGAAAAACATGTTGGCGATACATCGTACTGGGGCATGAAGCCCGCAGGCGAGTACATGGACGACCTGTGGGATTGTTTCCTTTCATCGCCCATTATCTACAAAAGCAATGAGGGCCCCACAGTATGTTTTGGCAGCAGTGATGGCAATGTGTATGCGGTAAATGCCCGCACGGGCCAACAAAAATGGAAGTTTGCTACTAACGGCATTATACATGCAAGCCCCGCCTTGTATAATGGCACAATTTACATAGGCAGTTGGGATACCTATTTGTATGCTATTGACGCCGCTACCGGCAAACAAAAATGGAAATTTAAAACGGGTGCCCAATTGGCCATGACGGGCATTCAGGCTACTGCCACTATACAAAATGGCATAGTGTATTTTGGCGCAAGGGATGCTCATTTATATGCCTTAAATGCGGCAACCGGCCGTGTTGTATGGAAATACGATGCTCAAAATTCATGGGTGATAAGCTCGGTAACTATCAGCAACAATGTATTGTATGTAGGCACTTCGGATACCTTTTTATTGTTGGCCTTAGATGCAGCCACCGGAAAAGAAAAATTTAGGTTTAAAACAAATGGCTACGTTTTTGGCAAGCCTGCAATAGTCGGTAGCACAGCATATATTGGCGATTTTACGGGTAATATGTTTTCCATTGATATCAATGCGCCAGAAAAAAAACGGGCTACTTTTTCAACCGCTTCAAGAAAAAAGTATGCTGGCTCCATTTTAAAAAACGATACGCTTAATTTTATGTACGCCGCAAAAAATACCGACTTGTATTTGTATGCCAACAATAAAAAAGTGATGGACAATTTTTACCAGCTAGGGTCCATAGCCTCCTCGCCAATTGTTGCGGCAAAAGTTTTGTATGTTGGCAGCGCGGATGGATATCTATATGCCTTAAATTTAAAATTGGAATAATTTAAGCAGATTAATTTATACCGTTGTGATGGAACTATCATTTGTACTGTTATCTTTATAGCAATAAAATACCAAGCGCCTCTTAAAATATCAATCGCTTAACGATTAATCTATGCCAAAAACAAATAAAACAACAGCCAATAATACCATTGCATTTGCATTAATTACAAGCCTGTTTTTTCTATGGGCGTTCCTTCATAACATCAACCCCATATTAATACCGCATTTAAAAAAAGCTTGCCAGCTAACCGATACAGAGTCGTCATTTATTGATAGCGCGGTTTACCTCGGGTACTTTTTAGTGGCTTTGCCTGCGGGCTGGTTCATGCATAAGTATGGCTATAAAAAAGGCATCATATTTGGCTTGCTTTTATATGCGCTGGGGGCAGCTTTGTTTATACCGGCGGCGTCTGTACGCAGTTACCCATTTTTTTTGTTTGCCTTGTTTATCATCGCCAGCGGCGCTACTTTTTTAGAAACTGTAGCCAACCCATACATTACCCGTTTAGGCGACAAAGCAACGGCAGAGCAACGTTTAAATTTTGCCCAGTCTTTTAATGGCGTGGGCGCTTTTATCGCACCTATCATTGGCGGTAAGTTTATTTTATCCGGCATAGAACACACGCCGGAAGAGCTTAAGCAAATGCCTGTCCAGCAATTAAACAACTACCTTTCTTTCGAGGCTGGCACCATCAAAATTCCCTACATGGTTATTGCTGGCGTAGTGTTGCTGGTAACCATCTTTTTCATGTTTACGCGTTTGCCCGAAATAAAAGAAGACGACGTAGCAGAAGTTGATGGCCATGGCGACAAGTCATTCTCGTTAAAAGTGTTTAGGTACAAGCATGTACGGTGGGCGGTCATTGCGGAGTTTTGTTCCGTTGGCGCTCAGGTTGGCGTAGGCAGTTTTTTTATAAAGTTTTCAAGATACACCATGATATTGCCGGAGAAAACGGCCGCATACTGGTGGGGCGGTATTGCCATGGTTGGCTTTATGCTGGGCCGTTTTAGCGGTACCTTTTTTATGAAATATATCAAGCCATCAAAGCTGCTTTCCTTCTATGCTTTTATGAATGTTTTGTTGTTAGGCATTGCAATAGCTTCTTCAGGTAAATTAGCCGTGTATGCATTGCTGCCGGTGCCATTCTTTATGTCTATCATGTTCCCAACAATATTTGCGCTCGGCATAAAAGGGCTTGGCGAAGAAGCAAAAATTGCTTCATCTTTTTTAGTGATGTCAATTGTAGGCGGGGGCGTAGTGCCTTTTATCATGGGCAGGATATCTGATTCAACCGGCAGCATCCAGATATCTTATATTGTGCCAATGGTTTGTTTTGCCACTATCTTTTTCTTTGGCTGGAGAGGGTATAAAATTGATGAAAGCCAGTTAATGCCACCGATAATTACAAGTGAAGATGATGCGCTGCTGGTTGCACCAATTGTTTAATTTTTTTCGTAATTTACCTTCAAGCTTAATGCTCTAACAACTCTCCTTTAGAGGGTAGGGAGGCTAAATCTACATCATGCAAAAAATTACCTTTAGTTTATTTTTTTGTGTTATTGCCTGTAATAGTTTGCTGGCACAAAAGTTCAATGGCATAGAAAGCAATATGGGCAACCTTTATAAGCTAAGCGATGCGAAGACACGGTCTATTAGCCCCGAAAATTTTAATGGTGCAAAAGGTGGTGGCGGTAGGGCAACAACTGGCACAGGCGCGGAAGCTTCAAGAGATCTAGGCCAGGGGTGAAAGGTTAGTCCGAGTGTGGTAATTAAAGCCGGCACAACTTACACTGTTGCCGAAATAAATAGTGCTGGCTCCATACAGCATATCTGGATGACGCCAACCGGCAACTGGCGCTATTCTATTGTAAGGTTTTATTGGGATGATGAAACAACTCCTTCGGTGGAAGTGCCCGTAGGCGATTTTTTCGGCATGGGCTGGGGCAAATATTCTCCCCTTCAATCGCTGGCGGTTTGTGTTAACCCGGGCAGTGCGTTTAATTGTTACTGGCCAATGCCCTTTAGAAAAAAGTGTAAAATAACTATGGAGAATATTGATAAAGCAGATATGGTGCTGTATTATCAGGTAGATTATATTTTAACCGATGTGCCGGCCGATGCAGGCTATTTTCATGCGCAGTTCCATAGGGTAAACCCATTGCCTTACAAACAAAATTGTACACTTGTAGATAGCATAAAAGGCAAAGGGCAATACGTTGGCACTTACATTGCCTGGGGTGTACACAACAACGGCTGGTGGGGCGAAGGCGAGATTAAATTCTTTATAGATGGCGATACAGATTACCCTACCGTTTGCGGCACCGGAACCGAGGATTATTTTTGCGGCTCCTACGATTTTGATACCCGTAAAAAGAATGATGCCGGGGTAGATCAGGAAAATTATACAGAATTTTCTACTCCGTATGCGGGCATGCCGCAGGTGTTAAAAGGCGATGGGCATTACGAAGCATCGCAACGTTTTGGCTTGTACCGCTGGCATATTACCGACCCTATCCGTTTTGAAAAAGATTTAAAAGTTACCATACAGGCACTAGGATGGCGCAGCGAAGGCCGCTATCTTCCCTTGCAGGATGATATTGCATCTACCGTGTTTTGGTACCAGACGGAACCGCACAGGGCTTTTCCAAAATTACCATCCAAAGATCTGTTGGAAATAAATTAGCCAGCAGCTGGAGCTATTCAATTTTCCTTTTATTGTTATGCTTCATGAGGGGCCTTATTAAAAGATGGTGCACTTGTATTTTATCCCAGCGAGATAATCTCTTTGTAGAAACCTGCATTAGTAGTATATTGTATGCCGGTTGTCACCATATTTATTTTATACAAAACTTCAGTAAATGAAAAACAGATCCCTTCTTTTTTGTGGCTTGATAGCCATCACTTTTTTTGCGGCTTGTAACAGCGGCTCAACTCCGCCAGCAACTGCTGCTGCAACTAATACTGATAGCGCATCCGTTACCAGTGACTGGAAAATAGGTGTTCAGCTATGGACGTTCCGCGTATTTACGCAAGCAGAAGCTTTAGCCAAAGTCGATAGTGCGGGCGTAAAATACGTAGAGGCATTTTGGGGCCAGCAAATTGATAAGACAAGTAAAGAAGCTTTTGGCATTAACATGACAGATAGCGGACGTACAAAATTAAAAGGCCTGTTAGCGCAGCACCACATACAAATGGTAGCCATGGGCGTTATCGTACCTCAAAATAAAGAAGAATGGGTAAAGGCTTTTGAGCTCGCAAAATATTTTGGGCTAAGCTATATTACCTGCGAACCAATAAAGAGCCAGTGGGATATGGCAGACAGCCTTGCTGGCGTTTACAACATTAAACTAGCCATACACGACCATCCAAAACCAAACATGTACTGGAGCCCGGATTCAGTGCTGGCCGCAATTAAGGGGCATAAAAATATTGGCTCCTGCGCCGACCTTGGCCACTGGGCACGCAACGGCTTAAACATTGTTGATTGCCTGAAAAAATTGGAAGGCCATATTTACGGCGTGCATTTAAAGGATATCGTAACCTTCAACAAAACCGACGCTGCTGATACCGTAGTTGGAAAAGGCGTGATAGATTTTGCCCCGGCCTTTGCTGAATTAAAAAGACAAAATTTTAAAGGCATGTTCTCTATTGAGCATGAATCTAACTGGTACAACAGCTTGCCCGATGTAATTGCAACTGTAAAATTTTATGATGATCAGGTAGCAAAGCTGAAGAAGTAAAAGGAATATAAAAATTAATAAATGAGCAATTAGCTATTATGGTTTGGAACTGTAATAGCTAATTGTATTTTAACACCTAACGATACTTGCTACGATGAAAAATAGAAATACTTTATTACTGCTCTTGTTAGTTGCAGGCTGCACATCAACCCCAAAAAATAAGTATAATACCTGGAGCGAATACCTTGGCGGCCCCGACCGTAACCATTATTCTACCTTAACACAAATTGATACCAATAACGTAAAGCAGCTTGCCATTGCATGGATGTACGATGCGCCCGATACTGGCCAGATGCAGATGAGCCCGATAATGGTGAATGACGTTTTATATGGTGTTACAGTGGGTTTGAAGGCTTTTGCACTAGATGCCGCAACCGGTAAGCAGCGCTGGATATATAAAGATTCAGTAGTTGCCAGCAATTCCTGCAGGGGAGTTGCTTATTGGGAAGATGGCGATGATAAACGCATTTTTTATACAGCAGGCCAAAACCTTATTGCCTTAAATGCCACCACCGGAAAACTGGTTTCAACATTCGGCAATAACGGAAAATTAGACCTGCATACCGGGCTGCCCGATGAAGCAAAAGATAAATTTATCACCAGCACTACACCTGGCACAATTTATAAAAATCTCATTATAATGCCCGTTCGTGTGGCGGAAGATGCAGGCGCGGCGCCCGGCCATGTAAGGGCGTTTGATACCCGTACCGGCAAGCTGATGTGGACTTTTCATACCATTCCCCAGCCCGGCGAAAAAGGGTATGATACCTGGCCGAAGGATGCTTATAAAAATGAAAATATTGGTGCCGTAAATAATTGGGCAGGCATGGCGCTGGATAAAAAAACAGGCACCCTTTTTATTCCTTTAGGTTCGGCTGCGCCAGATTTTTATGGTGCTAATAGAAATGGCGCCAACCTTTACGCTAACTGCCTGCTGGCGCTTAATGCGGATGATGGTGCCTACAAATGGCATTTTCAAATGATCCACCACGACCTTTGGGACCGTGACCCACCGGCACCGCCAAACCTTATTACCGTAACTAAAAATGGCCAGCAAATAGATGCGGTGGCACAGGTAACCAAGCAAGGCTATACTTTTGTGCTGGACCGCAACACTGGCCACTCCTTATTTCCCATCATCGAAACAGAAGTGCCTGCATCGCTGGTGCCGGGTGAGCAAGCCTGGCCTACTCAGCCCATACCCTCTTTGCCAAAACCTTATGCAAGGGCTGCCTGGCAGCTTACTGAAAACGACATAAGCCCTTATGCAGCCAATAAAGAAGAACTGAAACAAAAATTTTTAGCAGCAGATAGAAGGTTGTTTGGGCCACCAGATACCAGCAATGTTTTATTGTTTCCTGGCTACGATGGCGGTGCGGAATGGGGCGGTGCTGCCGCAGACCCTTTCAAAGGCATATTGTATGTTAACGCTAACGAAATGGCCTGGTATTTAAAAGTTGAAAAACAAGCTGCTACAGCTGTTGTGGCGGGCAAAGGAGCAGTACAGGTATCTGCAGGCAAACAGTTGTATTCCAGTTATTGCAGCGGCTGCCATGGTAAGGATAGGATGGGCAATGCTACAAGCGGTTACCCTAATTTAACTACTGTGCCGCAAAAGAGCACGCAACAATATGTGCATCAAATAATTAGTAATGGCAAGGGCATGATGCCCGCTTTTAACAACATATCAAAAGACGATCAGCAACGTGTTGTTGATTATTTATTTGGCACAGAAAAGAAAGAAGCCATGTCTGCCAACCTGGCTAACACACACCAGGATTTGTACAAGCATTCCGGCTACCAGAAGTTTTTGGATGACAAGGGCCTGCCTGGCATAAATCCGCCATGGGGAACACTTACAGCCATTGACCTAAATACCGGCCAACAGCTTTGGCACGTACCTTTTGGCACTACGCCAACCTTGCCCAACCAGGATACTAACCCTACCGGATGCGAAAATTATGGTGGCCCTATAGTGACTGAAAATGGCTTGCTTTTAATAGCCGCAACAAAGGATGGCATGTTCCGCGCCTATAATAAAAACAGCGGTAAATTATTGTGGCAGGCACAACTGCCGGCGGCGTCTTTTGCAACACCGGCGATGTATAGCGTTAATGGCAGACAGTATCTAGTACTAGCCTGTGGTGGCGAAAAATTAGGTACGCCTAAAGGGAACAAGGTGGTGGCTTTTGCTTTGCCGTAATATATTTTCACGCAAAGCGCACTAACCAAGTTACATACAAAGACGTAAGGTGCAATGGCGCAAAGGCAGTTTTGTTGAGTGGGGAAATCTGCTAAATGCATCTTCGAGTCATTTTATTTGCGCCGTAGGTGCTACCTGTTTGTAGCAACAAATTTATTAAAGTCAAAAATACCGCGTAGCGGTTACCCATTAGCTATGCCCGCCAACACAAATGCTTAAATTAAAGTGAGGCCCTTTGCATCCAATCAGATTGATTCGGAGTTCTTTGGGTTTAAGTACGCTTACTTCTCAAGTAAATAATAAAGTAGCAAATTGAGGAAGAGCTGAATAAAGGTATGCCGTAAAAGTGAGTGACACAACAATGATTACCATGGCTGCTGTATTAGCCTGGGCAATAAATTTATTTATTTTCCCGCCCATGCATAGCCTCGGGCTTAAGCCCGGGCAATGCATGCATAATTGCTACAACATTCCAATACAAAAAGCATATATTAGTACACCGAAATTTCGAGTGAAAACAACATTATTTATCTTTAAAAATATTGCTATGCTGATGAAAAAAAATCGGAGGAAATATTTTCTCCTGCTTGCTGCTATTTTTTTTATTATTGTTGCTGATGCACAATCCCACTCTCTTTTTAATGGAAAAGATTTAGCCGGCTGGCATGTAGATGTGCCGGAGATGGATACCAATGCATTGGCAAGGAACCCATTTATTGTGCGTAATGGCATGCTGGTAAGCCTCGGTACGCCGCAGGGGCACCTTATTACGGATTCTGTTTATAAAAATTATAGGCTGGTGGTGGAATACCGGTTTCCTGGCAAGCCTGGCAATAGTGGACTATTGGTGCATGCTTCTACGCCAAGGGCTTTGTATAAAATGTTCCCAAAATCGTTGGAGGTGCAGATGGAACATGATAATGCAGGCGATTTTTGGTGCATTGTAGAAAATATAAACGTGCCGGATATGGAAGCCCGCCGTGGGCCTAAAAAAGATTGGGGTATTACGGAAGGGAAAAGCAGGCGAATAAAAAATTTAACGGACAGCTCTGAAAAACTACTTGGCCAATGGAATAATTTAACGGTAGAGTGCTATAAAGATTTGGTACGTGTATGGGTTAATGGCGATTTGGTGAATGATGGGTATGGCTGTTCTGTAACTGAGGGGCATATTGCGTTTCAGGCAGAAGGCAGCGAAGTGGAATGCAGGAGGATGGAGATGGTGCCGATAAATAAATTAACCAAAGCAGGACAAGGCATGACAGTCAAGTAAGATAAGTTGGCTACTTTGTTTTCTATTAACTTATAATTAAATATACGCTTGCATTATGAAAGTACTAAGGATCCTTCTATTGATTTTAATGGCACACAGCGCGCTGGCACAAAAGTTGGCGCTATACGATTTAAGCGTTGAGCATAAAATAAACCCGTTGGGTATTGATGCGCCGCAGCCACGGCTGAGCTGGAAAATAAATGGCGCTGATAAAAATATCATGCAAACTGCCTACAGCATACGAGTTGCAACTGATAAAAACTTTTCTTCAAAAAATACAGTTTGGCAAAGCGAAAAAATTAGTTCGGGCGAATCTGTTTTGCAGTCGTATGGCGGCCCGGCGTTACAGCCAGGCAAGCGTTATTACTGGCAGGTAAAAATATGGGATGGCAACAAAAAAGAATCTGCCTGGAGCGAGCCTGCGTTTTGGGAGACAGGCTTTTTGCAATCAGTTAACTGGAAGGCCAATTGGATAGAGCCCATACAGGATACTGTACGGCAGATGCCGGGATTGTTGGTGCGCAATAATTTTTCAATCGCAAAAAAAGTAGCTTCGGCCCGTGCGTATGTTACGTCTCATGGGTTTTACCAGTTGTATATCAACGGTAAAAAAGTTGGGGATGATGTGTTGACGCCAGGGTGGACATCTTACAAAAAGCGACTGCAATACCAGGCGTACGATGTTACCCGTATGTTGCAGGATGGCAAAAATGCGGTGGGTGCTATGCTAGGCGATGGCTGGTACAGAGGCTCACTGGCATGGGATAATAATTGGGCAATATGGGGCAAGCAATTAGGCTTGTTATGCCAGTTGCAAATTACCTATACTGATGGCACGGAGGCTACTGTTAATACGGACGAAAGCTGGAAAGGAACCCAGGATGGCCCCATTATTTTAGACGGCATCTACAATGGTGAAAGCTACGATGCAAGGAAAGAAATGCAAGGATGGAGCACCGCTGGTTTTGATGACAGTAAATGGAAGCCCGTAAAGATAGCGGCATACGATAAAAGTAACATTGTAGCAACGCAAACTGTTGCTGTTAAAAAGATACAGGAGCTGCACCCCATAAAGATTTTTAAAACACCCAAAGGCTTGCTGGTAGCAGATTTTGGACAAAATATGGTTGGTTGGGTAAGGCTTAAAGTAAAAGGTGCCTCAGGTACAATGGTAACTATAAAGCATGCCGAAGTACTGGATAAATACGGGGATTTTTATACCGATAATTTACGTTCCGCAACAGCTACCGCAAAGTATATTTTAAAGGGTGGCGAAGAAGAAACGTACGAACCAAGGTTTAGTTTTTTTGGGTTTAGGTACATTAGTGTTGACGGCTACCCAGGCGAGTTACAACCAGAAGATGTTACCGGCGTGGTGGTACACAGCAACATGACGCCAACAGGTACGTTTGAATGCAGCAATGCCATGATAAACCAATTACAGCACAATATACAATGGGGGCAAAAAGGCAATTTTTTAGATGTGCCAACAGATTGCCCGCAACGCGATGAGCGACTTGGATGGACCGGAGATGCGCAGGCATTTGTGCGCACTGCGGCTTACAATATGGATGTGGCCGGCTTTTTTACTAAATGGATGAAGGATATTGCGGCCGACCAATATGCAGATGGCAGGGTGCCGTTTGTAATTCCGGATGCGTTGCGAGACAGTGGCTGCTCTGCCGGTTGGGGAGACGTATCTACCATTGCGCCTTGGACAATCTATCAGGTATATGGCGATAAGCAAATATTGCAGACGCAATACCCAAGCATGAAAGCCTACGTTGAGTTTATCCGCAAAAAAGCCGGCAATAGTCATTTGTGGATTGGGGGTAGCGTGTTTGGGGACTGGTTATTTTATAAATCAATGCAGCAAACGGAGAACGATGGCTATACAAGCCCTGATATGATTGCGACCATGTTCTATGCCTACTCTACAAAATTAGTGGCGCAGGCTGCTGCAGTGCTGGGCAATACCGTAGATGAAAAAATGTACAACGAGCTTTTTGAAAAGATTAAAGCAGCCTTCAATAAAAATTATGTAACGCAAACAGGCCGCATTGCTTCTGAATCGCAGACCAGTTATGTGCTGGCCTTAAATTTTAATTTACTGCCAGAAGATATGCGCAGCAAGGCCACGCAATATTTGGTAGATGATATTAAGGGAAGAGGCAACCATTTGTCTACCGGCTTTTTAGGCACGCCTTATTTATGCCATGTGCTATCAGACAACGGCCGTGCAGATGTTGCGTATGATTTATTGCTGCAGCAAACATACCCTTCGTGGCTTTACCCTGTAAAAATGGGTGCCACCACTATTTGGGAAAGATGGGACGGGCAAAAGACCGATAGTACTTTTGAAGATATCGGCATGAATTCTTTTAACCATTATGCCTACGGCGCCATTGGCGATTGGATGTACAGGGTTGTAGCTGGTATTGAAATTGGCGAAGCCGGCTATAAGCGCATTGTGATACAGCCTCATGTAACCGATAAGCTAACTTATGCCAAAGCAACTTTTGAAAGCAGCTACGGTACAATAGCTTCGGGATGGCAGGTTAAAGATGGCAAAGTTACTATTACGGTAAAAATACCTGCTAATACAACCGCTACTATAACCTTGCCGGATGTTTTGGTTGATAAAGTAACAATACAGGGAAAAGCCATTAGCACAATGTTTAAAAATATTAAGCAAGCTGAAGGTAATGTAGTGGTAGAGGCAGGTTCTGGAGAATACGTTTTTGAATATGCTGCACCGGTAAGTAAAATAAACCAGTAAATAATATTGTAAAAATAAATCGCTCTGGCATTTATGCTAGGGAAGCTTTAAGTAATTATGTTGCACCGGTGAGCAAAACAACTAATTAGGTTTTGGTAAATTCGAATGTGGATTGCCCTGGTATTTATGCCAGGGCATTTTCATTTTTCAAGTATTTTGGTAGCACGTAATGCAGTAATAATTGTATCTACGCACCGGGGCAGGTCTTTCTTTATTTCATGCTCCCAAAAGCGTAAAACGGTAAACCCTTTTGATGACAGGGAATTGGTATTTTCTATATCCCGTTCCATGTTACGTTCTATCTTTTTTATCCAGTATTCCCGGTTAGCTTTTATGGTTGGCTTCTTTACCGCCCATTGGTAGCCATGCCAAAAATCGCCATCTACAAAAACTATAACTTTGTATTTATTAAAAACAATGTCTGGCTTACATTGCAGAAAAGGCACGTGCAACCGGTACCGGAAGCCTGTTTTCCATAATGCCTTCCTGAGCGCCAGTTCGGGCTTTGTGTTGGTGCTATGTATCTTGCTCATTAATTGTGAGCGCTGTGGTGTGGTAATAAAAGTATAACTGGCCAACTTTAAAATGATTGATAAGGTGATGCTAGGGCAGGTTAATAAACGGATATCAGCTAATAACGGAACCATTTAAAATGCCAACGTTACAATAGGCTATTCCATAAGTAATTGATAATTTTACAAAGGGTATGCCAATAAAAATTGGCTATTAAAAACAATCAATAAATACAGCCAGCGGTAATTGTAGTAAAGTAGCCATAACTTAACTAAATTGCAGCCCTAAAAAATATCCTTCCAATGCAGGTACAATTATTAAAATCGAAGCTTCACCGCATGGTGATTACAGAAGCCAACCTTAACTATGTTGGCAGCATAACGATAGACGAAGATTTAATGGACGCAGCCAATATTATTGCCAACGAAAAAGTGCAGGTAGTAAATGTAAACAATGGCAGCAGGCTGGAAACATACGTTATAAAAGGTGGGCGAGGCACAGGCGTATGCTGCCTCAATGGCCCCGCAGCACGGCAAGGCGCAGAAGGCGATATCGTAATAGTGATTTCTTATGCGCTGATGGATTTTGAGGAAGCAAAGAGTTTTAACCCTACTATTGTTTTCCCTAAAGCTGGCAATAAATTATAAGGCAATATCAGGCGGCTACATAAAAAACTGTTCCTTTATTATTTTGCCATTTTTTACTTCGTACACGCAAAGCTCGCTCATGGTTTCTCTTGGGCGGCCTTTCATGGTAACGTCCATAGTAAGTGTTAAGGCAATGGTGTTGCCGGTAACCAGCGGCTCCGAAACCTTGGTGGAGTGCATCTCTTGCACTATTGTCTCAAATTTATGCCCCTTCTCGATAATATTTTGGAGCCCGTGGGTTTCCTTCGCAAACATCGGCGATTCCATTGGTTCAATGCTGGTGGCATCATCGGCAAATAATTCTTTTTGCGCTGTTTCATACTCTTCCTTTCCGCATAATTCAGCAAGGCGTTTAGCAATTTCGTTAGTTGTCATAATTTTTATTGTCAAGGTACAAAACGGTTTTATTTTTTAAAAGGCTTTTTTAAAAACTATTAAAAATATATAAATCAATGCCGTTAAGTTAAGAATTTATCTGTTTGTCTTTACCTCACCCTAACTCTCTCAAAAAAAGAGGAAAGGCCTTAATTTTACTGTATTGAATCATAAATAGTTAATAACAATTGCAGTTGTATTTTGCGTAAGGGATGGAAACGAAAATCCTTTTTTTGTCGGCCGCCGCAAAAAAAGATTGTAGTGTACAGCCCGGCCTGCTTGCGCAGCTTAAGGGTACGCCCAAGCTTTCAATAAAAATACAGCGGGATAACCTGCATCTGTCAAGAATAATCCATTGTTTTTTTAGCATAAGGTTTTATCTTGAGTATCCTAATAAAATACATTTCTCATCATCCAATTCAAAACAAGAATGGCTTCTACTAAAAAATCCTTCATCATTTTTTTTATTTTAATTATGGCTGTTGCAGTCAATATAAAAGCACAATTAAAAAATAGTTTTGATCCAAAAGGGCTTAAGCTTTCTTTAATTGAGGTTGATAATAATTATCAAAATAAAGGGCAGGCATTAATAAAGATGTCCATCACCAATAACGCCAAGCAAGCCCTTTCCGCCACCGGGTGGAAAATTTATTTCAATTCTAAAAGTGCCATACTAACAACCGACAAGGAAGCCTCATTTGCCATACAGCAATTAAAAGGCAACTTGTTCCAGTTAACGCCAGGGCAGGGTTTTAAGCCACTTGCGCCAAACGAAACATTTACTGCACAAGTAATATTGGATGCTAAAATTATAAACAAGAACGACCAGCCAGAAGGTTTTTATTTAGTGTGGGATGATGCGCCAACAAAAGCTATCAACATAAAAAACTTTGTTACAGCACCATTACCAATTCAGCCAATCAACGGCAGTATCCTTTCTGATTTTGCTACGGAAGCCTACAACAGCTACGCAGCCATAGAAAAAGTGCCAGTAGAAAATGTGCAAAAAATATTTCCTACGCCTGCCAGTTTTAAAAACAACGGCTGGAAAGTGACTGCTCCTTTAACTTCAGCAGGCAATACTGCTGAAAAGCCATTTTTGTTAAGCAATACTGTACAAATTAGTGCAGATGCGGCTTTTAGTAATGAAGCTAAACTATTGGGGGGTGACTTATTTGCATTGCTTGGCAAAAAAATAAACATCGTTTCCACGTCATTAACTAACAATACAATTAACCTGATAAAAAAAGAGGGCTTGCCAGCCGAAGGCTATGAACTAACAGTAAGTGCTGATAGGGTTGCCATTGCAGGAGCAACCCCCGCAGGTATTTTTTATGGCATACAATCTTTAAAAAGCATGCTGCCTCCTGAGACATGGAAAACCAGCAAACCTAATAAACCCATCTCCCTGCAAAGCGTTGCAGTAATAGATTCGCCCCGCTTTGCATACCGTGGATTTTTGTTGGATGTAGCCCGTAATTTTCAGACCAAAAAAGAAGTACTCCGGGTTTTAGATTTAATGGCGATCTATAAATTGAACAACTTCCATTTTCATTTAACAGATGATGAGGGCTGGCGCTTACAAATTGATGGCCTGCCAGAGCTGACTGAAATAGGCGCCAGGCGTGGGCATAGCCTTGATGAAAAAGAACACATGCCTGCAGCATATGGTTCTGGCGGGTTAACAGATTCAGTATACGGCAGCGGTTATTATACAAAAGCCGATTTTATAGAAATACTGCAATACGCCAATGCAAGGCACATAAAAGTGATTCCGGAAATTGAAACGCCCGGCCATGCAAGGGCAGCCATAAAATCGATGGATGCACGGTATGAAAGGCTGATGAAAGAAGGTAAAAAAGAAGAAGCACTGCAATATTTTTTAAGGGATACGGCAGATCAATCTACCTACACTACTGCACAAAGTTTTCATGATAATGTAATGGATGTGGCGCTCCCTTCCGTATATACTTTTGTAGAAAAGGTAGTGAGTGAGGTTGTAAAATTATATCAGCAGGCGGGTGCGCCTTTAACTACTATCCATTTGGGCGGCGATGAAGTACCAGCCGGTGTTTGGGAACGTTCGCCCGATTGCGCCAACCTTATAAAAAAAGACCCTTCTATAAAAAATACCGATGGGCTTTGGTACTATTATTTAGGCAAAGTAAACAACATCTTAAAAGCAAAAGGCCTTACGCTTTCCGGCTGGGAAGAAATCTCCTTCCGCAGGACGATGATTGATGGCAAAAAAATAAATATCCCTAACCCCGGTTTTGTAAACCAGGAGATGAAACTATATGTTTGGAATAACTTGGAGGGCAGCGAAGACCTAGCCTATAAACTTGCCAACAATGGCTACAAAGTCATCATCACTTTTGTAACAAATTTTTACCTGGATATGGCGCAGCATAAAACTTATGATGAGCCTGGTTATTATTGGGGTGGCTTTACCGACTTAGAAAAAGTGTACCGCTTTATCCCATACGATTATTTAAAAAATGCCACAGGTGCGGATGGCAAGCCAGTTGCTCCCTCTACATATTCGGGCAAGCAACGGCTAACTGATTATGGCAAAGAAAATATTGCAGGGCTTCAAGGGTCTTTATGGGGCGAAACATTAAAGGGCCAGCAGCAAATGGAGTACATGTTGCTGCCACGCCTAACCGCCATTGCCGAAAAAGCATGGGCAGGCGAAAACGATTGGGCAATGGAAACCGATACTGCCAAATGCAGTGAGTTATACAGTAAAGGATGGTCGCAATACAATGCTGTACTAGGTTTAAGGGAATTGCCACGGCTTGATTATTTTAATGGCGGCTACAATTACCGCATACCTTTTGCAGGCGCTATGGTAAAAGATGGGCAGGTATATGCCAACGTGCCTTTTGCTAATTTTACCATCCGGTATACCACAAACGGCGAAGAGCCTACTAACAAAAGCAGCATTTACACAACACCAATTGCGCAAAAAGGCATTATTAAATTAAAGGTTTTTAATGGTGCCGGCAGGGGAGGGAATATTACGGTGGTTGAAAATAAATAGGCCCGATATATTTGATGTGATGATGTTTGATGTATCTCTCCTGCACACGCCGCGGGGTGTTCAGGAGGGCCTTCGTAAAACTAAAATTTCCTGTAGATGGGGACACCCCGCAGAATACGCCGCGGCGTAATGTCATTTAGTTAAGGAATATAATACAATTGATAACTTTAAAACAGGTGTAAACCTATAACAAGCAGCATGCTCCTTTATACCAGCGGCATAGCCTGTTTGTAGACGCAGATACACGGTAACATCATTGCTCCAGCGGAGCAACCTGTTAGCATCGGCATAAACCGCTGGTATAATTCTTCTCTTGAAACCTGGTAATAATTATGTTTTACAAAGCGGCTGGAACTATCAAAATTGGAGGTTCCCTTATAACAAACAGGTTGCTCCCGTTGGAGCAATGGTGGTGCTATAATTTTCTTTATTAAATGACATTGCGCCGCAAGGTGTTCAGCAGTGCCTTTGCAAACTGAAATTTCCTGCAGATGGGGACACCCTGCAGAACACGCCGCGGCGTGTTCCTACAGAATACCAATTGCCACACCATTAGCATAAGCCCCATAAAGCATCATGAAAGATCCAATGCCGTTAAGTTAAGACCTTTCCTCTCCTTTGGAGAGGGTTAGGGTGAGGTAAAGACAAACATATAGGTCCTTAACTTAACGGCATTGATAAAAGATCCCTGAAAAACCAATGTAAAAGAGTGCGACGTCCGCCCGGCTGCCATTCGGACGGGCCTGTCAAGCCCCACATGGCTACTGTATTGGCCGGAACAAAAAAACTCCCAAAATTTTATTGCTCC
>JANXVN010000276.1 GCA_025351645.1 Ferruginibacter sp. | reverse complement strand
AGTTCGATGGTTTTATCTGATGCTGCACACAGTAGGCTTTTACAGTTATGCCACTTAATTTACATGCTGCTATATGGGCTTGCATTACCTGCGCCTGCGTTATATTGTTGTGTTCCATAATCGCAAAGCTCACTACTCATTGTTAAGTAGGCAAGATGGGGTTGGTGGAGGGGATACGTTGATACCCAACAAATGCCCTTTTGTGTAATTTATTTTCATAGGCTTATGCAATACATAGTTTTATGTAATCAATTAAAACATGCATAAAATGATTAATAAAGAAATATACTGGAAGAGTTGCCTTAAAGCCTCGTTATTATAGAAAGTAATAAAGATAATTTGACTAATCTTTTTTATTGCAAATATTACTGCAAAAAGGTTAGAAATAGGCTCTAATAATTTTTTCCTGATATGTAAGAACTATAACTAAACAACTAAGATGATGTTCCGACTCGCCTTGAATAAATAACAATTATTTAGGCTCGAAATAGTAACTCAGTACTATTTAAACAAATCATTTCTGAAAACTTATGAAAATAATTATTACAGCACTACTAAGTTTATTTTTTGCCGTGGGGGCTAATGCACAGGAAAAAGTAAATGGAATATCTGGATTTATTAAAGATTCAATCAATCAGGCTCCATTGCCTAACGCCATCATATCCTTAAAAAAAATCAATACGAATGATGTTTTACATCTTCTTTCAGACACCGCGGGATTCTTTATTTTCAAAAACATTGAGCCTGGAAAATATCAAATCATTGTGACATATGTTGGCTATTCAAGCTTTATAAAAAGTACGGTGATTATAACTACAGCTCAGTCAATTAAATTAGGAGACATATATTTAAAATTAGAAAATATAGAGTTAAAAAGCGTTGTTGTGACGGCAACTGGTAAAACGCCTTTTATTGTTTTTTCTGCCGGTAAAATTACTTTAAATGTTGCTCAAAGCCCAATAGCTAATGGTGGAACGGCGTATGATATTTTATTAAAAGCTCCTGGCGTTATGGAGCAAAACAACTCGCTTAGCTTTCGGGCTAAATCAATAAATATGTTGATAGATGGAAAAGCTATCCATTTAAGTGATGAAGAATTGAAAGAAATGCTTTCTTCTATTGCTGCAAGCAATATTGATAAAATAGAAATTATACCTAACCCATCAGCAAAATATGATGCTGTAGGAAGTAGTGTGATTAATATAAAAACTACAAGAAATAAAAATTATGGCATAAATGGAAATATTACAACCGGAGTCGGCATTGGGCATTTTTTTCAATATAACGAAGGGCTGAATTTAAATTATAAAAGTAATAAAGTAGCTATTTATGGCAGTTATAATATTCAGCGGGCGAATAGATTTTATGACAATAAATCGAATAGGGCAATTGACTCCAGCACAAATATTATTGAGCACCAATATGAAAAGCGTGTAGAAAACAGTCAATCTGTTAGGCTAGGGATAGATTATGATTTAAATAAACGAAATATCTTAGGGATAGGGTTTAGTGAATATTTAAATAGCAAGGGCAAGAATATAAATGATAATTCGATTTGGCAAAATACGCTTGAAAGAAATACCGTTTCAATAGTACAAACAAAGGGAAATTCAAAAATAGCCAACCCCTCTATCAATTTATATTACAAATGCGTAATTGATTCTTTGGGTAAGGAACTGACAATGAATATTGATTATTTTACCTACAAAAAGAAATGGCAGGATGATTATAATACCAAATATTATGATGCCAATAACCAGCAATTATTACCTGATTATTTATTAAGAGACAGTTCTCCGGCAAATATTACTACAAAATCGTTTTCTGCAGATTATGTATTTCCGTCGAAAATAGGCAAGTTTGAAGCCGGGCTTAAAGTGCAGCATACTAATTCTGATAATAATATTTTGTGGCAACAGCAAATTGCCAGCAAATGGATTACCGATACGAGTAAAACCAATCATTTTATCTATCAAGAGAAAGTATCAGCCGCTTATTTAACTTTTGATAAAACCATTAAACGAATAAATATTGCAGCAGGTATCCGGGCAGAGCAAACCAATGCTAATGGGTTATTAATAAATTCTAATTCCTCTAATACAAAAAAATATTTAAATATTTTTCCTAATATAAGTATTGAATACGCCAAAAATATAAATAATGTATTTGATTTAAGCTATAGAAAAAGTATTCAAAGATTTGGGTTTAATCTTGTTAATCCATTCATCGTTTACCAAAGCCAATATTCTTATTATCAGGGAAACCCTGGCATAGTGCCTGAGTTGTCGCACAATATAGAAGGGTCGTACACTTATAAGCAAGCACTCATTTTTGGGACAAGTTATACGCACTCCCTCAATGTATTGGTACCAATATATTTACAGGGGGTTAATAAACAAATTGTTTCAACATTTAGCAATTTAAAAAGCTCTGATCTGTTTTATGCATTTACAGATTTTACATACCCTATTGCCACCTGGTGGGTTTGCGATATGAATGCTGGTGCTGGTTTTTTAAAATATAACACTAGTACAGCATCATCAGTTGGGCAAAGCAAAAATGTAAGCTGGTCTTATCTGCTCCAAACTGAAAACACTTTTACATTCAAAAATAATTGGGCTGCTGAGTTGAATGGATATTTTAGGGGCCCTTATGCCTCAGGAATATACATGATGGATAAGTACTTTACTTCAAGCATGGGGATTAGTAAGGGCATATTCCACAACAAATCGGTTATTAAACTAGCACTAAAAGATATTTTTAATACAGATGAGCAATCTTTAAAAGTAAACTACGAAGGAATTATAATGCATGTGAAAAATAAAGTGGAGACAAGGTTTTTAAATATTGCGTTTAACTATAAGTTCGGTAAAAAGAATATAAAAATAAAAAAAGAGCATGCTTCGTCAATTGAAGACATTAAGCAAAGGGCAACGACAAATAAATAAATCAATCAATATAAATAAAATTTTAAATTATGCAACAAACTATAAAAAAATCAGTACCGGTTTTTCTTCTGCTTATAATGTTTTTAAATGTGATAAATGCACAGGTAATTAATAACAGCGCAGGTTTATTATGGAAACTAAGTAATAAAGGAGTAGCGCAGGATTCATATATTTTACTTAGCACATATAGCACATGCGAAACTAAAATTTTATTAAATGACCGCATTAAGCTCGTATTAAATAGTATAAAACAAATTGTTTTTGAAACCGGGGCAAGCAACAAAGCGAATGAGGCTAAGGCAAAGAAATTGATTGCTTTGAAAAGCGATGCACAATCAGCAAAAGAAATTTTGACACCTGCGTTGTATATACAACTAAAGCAAAAGGCAGAAGATTTAGGATTAAATGAGTTATACCTGAATGAAGTTTCTTTATGGGAAATTACCGGACGCCTGTATACCATGTTAAACCCTTGCGATGTTACAACCCCTGACAGGATTGAAGATGTATTACGCTACTATGCTAATAAAAATCATGTAAGCATAAAAGAGTTGATTACTATTGAAGAACAATATAAGATATATGATAAGTACCCTAATTTGTATATGGAGAAGAGCATCTCTTGTCTTCTTAATAAATCAGAGAACGTTAAGGCATCCATAGAGGCCAAGGCCAATTATTACAAGCAAGAAAATTATGCTGGCATAACACAAACGTTGATGAATAGCGAATTTTTTAGCATACGATATTCCTTTACCGACATCGAAATGTACAGGATGCGTTTATTGTTGCAAAGGATTGAAGATAGCATTAAGGGCCAACCATCTTTAATACTTCTAGATACATTTGATATAGCAAACCCAAAAAGTTCAATATTTACTTTGCTTAAAGATGCGGGTTATAAAATAGAACCAGTAATAAAGTAATTTCTTTTAAAATATTAAAAATATTTCTTGGCCAGAAATAAAGGGGTAAGCCGAAAACCTTTTCTAGAGTAGGCATAAACTTTAATTCATTACGCATATGTTAACTCAAAATGAAAATCTTTTTGCAAACGCAATTAGCATCGAAAAATTAGCATCTAGATTAGAACTTGCTGCTTCAAAAGTACACGGTACAATATCGGGAAGTGGAACAACTGGCGGAACTTATACAGTTACTGTAGGTCTAAACTTCTAGTACAGTAATAGGAAGCCGGGGGGATGTTAAAGTTTTCGGGCTTCTATTTTAATATTTTTTGAATGCAATAATTAAGTATACGTAATTAATAGTGAAGTGCCGCTTTGCAAACAAATTAAGTACATCGAATAAAATTAGCTATCGATAAATTAACTGCCAATGAATTTTGAACTGAAAGAAATAGTTGAAAAAAATGGAAATAGGTATTACTGATAAGTAATAGCAATGAGGTATATAGGCTAACAGAAGTTTTATACAATATGCTTTTCACTTTTAAAGAAACGGCCAATTTTGAAATTGTTGCAGAAAAAATGAATAAGCAATATTGTACTTCTCATTTTACAATATTATTTGATGAAGAAACTATAAAAAATACACTTTACCCGCTTGGTGGCAAATTGCCGGAAAACGCTAATAACCAGTATATTAAATGCAAAATTGTACTTGTGAAAGAAGGTCAATTGCAAAATTTTTACAAGAAATTGGCACCTCTTTTTTATAAAAAAGTATTCGTCTTTCTATCTGTATTATCATTTGTTGCAACGTTATTTTCTTTAAGCTACATCATCTGTTATCAGTAAAAGTGATTTACCAAAGTGGCCTGGAAATGCTTTCCTTCGGAAGTTTGGTGATTATTTATGGCTTATTTATCCTGATAATTTTATTTCATGAAATTGGCCATGCTACAGCATCATATAAATTCAGTATTACTCCTAAAGAGATTGGATTTGGATTTTACTTTATTTTCCCCGTATTCTATACTGATGTTACAAATATTTGGAGACTTTCAAAGCGAAGACGGAATGTAGTTAATGTAGCAGGCATTTACTTTCAATTACTCCTTAATGTAATATTGATCCTTCTTTATCATTTTAACTTTTTTAAGGTGTTTAGTTTCACTTTAATTTTAGTAAATAGCATAAGTATATTTACTTCATTAATACCGTTTTTCAGGTATGATGGATATTGGCTTTTTAGCGATTATTTTGACATCCCTAATTTACAGGTTAAGGCAAAAGGTTATATACTTAAAAGTCTTCTTCGCTTTCCTAAAAAAGTCAGTTGGTCAAGCCCATTGTTTATTTACTCATTACTAAATTTATTATTTTGGGCTTATGTTTATTTTTCCATTTGGCAATATATAACATCAAGCTTACTCAATCTTAATTATTTCATAGCTACAAATATTTTATCATTGTCAGCCATTTCTTTAAAAGGAATAGTGAATTCCGCAATATTTTTATCTGTCATTTATTTATTATTACTCCAAATAATAAATACGTCAAAGTTTCTATATTATGAATCAGGAAGAATTTTTAGAAAAAAGAGAGCAGTTAATTAGTGCAAGTGTAAATGTTGTAAACATATATGCAGACAATACGCTTAATAGATCGCTTAATTTCGTGAGTGCAAATATTTAAAATTTTATGCCGCAACTAAAAGTTTCCCAGCATGAATTTATTTTTAAGAGTATTCTATTACATAAAGAATTAAGCATTTTAGAATTGCAGTATGCTGATATTTTGGATTTTATTAGTTATGAAGGACTTAATAAAACGACATTTGATACGGTAAATAAGCAACCTGCAATTTTTTGTACATTTCATATGGGGTCTAATAGAGTGATCAATCATTTTTTAGCTAGCAATAAAATATCTTATTCTTTAGTTATTGCTGATCATATTACAAAAGCAGAGGGCGAAGATTTTAAAAAAATGTTTAGGGAATGCCAGCAAGAAGAACTAAATATTATATCTGCACAATTACCAAACGCAGGTTTTAAAATGTTGAGGGAATTAAAGAAAGGCAAGAGTTTGTTGGTGTATATAGATGGCAATACTGGATCGGGAGATGATACTATTAAAAACACTAACCGATGTAAAATAGATTTTCTCAACCAATCGATTTATGCTAGAAAGGGGGTAAGTTATTTATCGCATCTGGCGAATGTTCCAATAATTCCGGTAATATGTTATCGTAAATCCATCGAAGACATTAGGCTTAAATTTTTCAATCCTATCTTCCCTGATGTTTATATGGAAAGGGAATTGTTTTCAAAAAATAATACTCAAAAATTGTATGATTTATTTATTCCTATTTTAGAACGGTTTCCAGAACAGTGGGAATGCTGGATATATCTCCATACAATTATAAATTCCAAAGAGTTTGGTTTGAATGAAAATAAAACGACCGAAATGTTTGTATTAAATAAGGGGAAATTTGGTTTTTTTAATATTGACACAGAACTTTTTTTGTTTGATAAGCAAACCTATAACTCCTATCCAATAGATCAGCCAACATACAATTTATTGTTTAAAGCAGCAACTCAAGCCATTGAAAGCAATGAGTTGAGTAATAATTTATTTCAACAATTTTACGATAATAAGGTATTAATAAAAGAAGATAATGCTCTTCATACGTAATTAATCGCCGTTTGTAAACATATAATTTTCACATCGCCATAGTAAAAAATAAATCCGCTTTAAATCTCTTACATACCCAATAGTTTCTACAATGATATTTTGTAGGGCTTGCCTTTATCAATTGATACGCTTCAACCGTCTTTTTGTGTAATTGATTTTTCTATAATTACAGAATTGTTAGATTTATTTAATCATTTAAAATATGAAATAATGAGTAGGAGCAAAGCATTAATTTGGGGGTTAGTTTTTTTTATTTCAACAGCCATTAAAGCCCAGGAAATAAAAATCTCAGGTGTAGTAAAAGATAGTGTAAGTAGCCTGGTTTTGCAGGATGCAGTAGTAACAATAAAATATTTGGATTCTGTACATTTTAGTAAAACTGTTTTAACAGACAAGGAAGGAATGTATAAATTCACTTTGCCCCAATCAGGGTTGTATACGATTGGGATAACTTTTTTAGGGTATAAAAATAACGTACAGGATACTATTCTATTAAACGAAAATCAACTCATAATTCCTACGGTGGTATTGTTGCCTAACCCTGCGGAATTACAGACAGTAAACATCTCTTCTAAAAAGCCTTTTATAGTAATGGGCACAAATAAAATTACGCTTAACGTAGCACAAAGCCCCATATCAGCAGGCAGCAATGCATACGATGTAATTAAAAGAGCACCCGGCGTTATGGAGCAAAATGATAACCTTAGTTTTAGAGGCAAATCCACACGCATACTAATTAACGGGCGGCCCAGTAACTTAAGCGGCGAAGACTTAAAAACGATGCTTACAAATATGCAGGCTAGTAATATTGAGAAAGTAGAAATATTGCCAAATCCATCTGCAAAGTATGATGCCCAAGGTGGTTCTGTCATCAACATCATCCTTGCTAAAAATAAATTATTTGGTACTAAC
>JANXVN010000240.1 GCA_025351645.1 Ferruginibacter sp. | reverse complement strand
GCTGTGTTCAAGCAATAAGTGCAACATTAGATTTTAGTAAATATACCTCGTTAGCAGATTTGTAATCAAATTTTCTAATGGGTCTGTTGTTAATCATTTTTTCTACTCTTTTAATCTCCTGGTTTGTCACTACATTAAAGTCAGTTTTCTTTGGGTAAAATCTCCTTATTACACCATTTCTGTTTTCTATACTGCCCTTGTCCTGTGAAGTATACGGGCGTGTAAAATAGGTTTTTACATTAAGCTCTTTTGCGATTTCGTGATGCAAGCTAAAGGCTAAATCATTATCAAATGTAATGGTCTTTAGATATTTATTGTCTCCCATTCTTTTTAGCAACAGCTTTTTTATATGCCGTGGATTCTTAGACTTTAGTTTGTCAATAGTGGTTATTAACGATGCCCTGTCAATCGTTACCAGAAGCGCTGATTTATGGTCTTTCCCGATAATCAGGTCAACCTCCATATCTCCCAGGCGTTTGCGTTTATCTACTATTTTGGGTCTTTTTTCAATTGATACCCTTGCCTGTATCAATCCCCTGTTATCTTTGTAATTACCCCGTTTACGCCTTCTGCGTGCATGTTTCAGGTGCAGGTACAACTTCTTGTCACTGGTATTTTCACTCCGGTTCCCATGCTTGCATGTCCATAGCCATTTATAAATAGTTTATGGCTTACGCCAGCTTTTCCATCCTTAGCCCACTGGGCTGCTATCAGCTCAGGGCTATATTTATTTACTGTCATCATCCGCCGGGCATCCTTCTTCATCCCATTTGAAAAAGTAACCATCTTGTATTTTTCAAGGTGCCGGAGGTCTGTTTTCTTCTGAGCATTTTCAGCTACATAAACTTTGGCACCACGCCCACGCAGCGGAATATTTCTTTTAAACTCACGGCATACCGTAGACTTGTTGACCAGAAGGATCTTTGATATTTCCGTCTGGTTCAATCATGCAGTTTTTAAGCACTCAATTTGATACCTTTGTTCTAGGGTGAGCTGAAAATATTTTTTTGTCATCGCAACACAAAATTAGGTTTTCAGTTTCATCCCCTTGTGCGGGGGTACCCCCGCACAAGGGGATGAAACTGCCTGTTGCACTTATCACTTGAACATACATTACATTTTATGTTGAACTTTTTTTTATTGATAGCCCTTTGCCTGTAGCCTAAAAAGTTCTGCATAGCGCCCATTTTTCTTTAATAAATCTTCATGGTTACCAGATTCTAAAAGTTCTCCCTTTTCAAGTACTAATATCCTATCGGCCATCCGCACTGTAGAAAACCTATGAGAAATAAGTACTGCAGACTTACCCTTCGTTAAATCAGAAAACCGTTGAAAAACTTCATACTCAGCCCTGGCATCCAACGCAGAGGTTGGCTCATCTAAAATTAATAATTGTGCATCTTTCATGTACGCTCTTGCTAAAGCAATTTTTTGCCATTCGCCACCAGAAAGCTCCACACCCTGATTAAATCTTTTGCCAAGCGCCTGGTCATATTTTCCCGGCAACCCTTCTACTAAAACATTTGCAAGGCTCTGTTTTGCGGCATGCATAATTAATTCCCTGTTTTCTTTTTCTGTTATATTTCCAATAGCTATATTTTGTGCAGCGGTCATTTGATATCGGGTATAATCTTGAAAAATAACGCCGACCTGTTTGCGTAGGCCAGCTAGGTCATACTCTTTTAGATTGTGCCCATCTAAAAAAATACTGCCTTCTGTAGGGTCATAAAGCCGTGCCAGTAATTTAACAAGTGTTGTTTTACCAGCACCATTTTCTCCTACCAAAGCCAGCTTCTCTCCTGGAAGCAATGTAAAGTTTAAATGCCTGTTGGCCCATTTTTCTGAGTTGACATATTTGAACCCGACATCTTTAAATGTAAAGCCATCTTTAATTGGGATAGGGAACGGAAGCCCAGTTGCCGATAATTTTATTTTTGGCTGGATATTAAAAAAATCAAAAAAATCTACCAGATAAATTGCCCCTTGAGAAATAGAAGTGAAACGGGAAAGAATGCTATCTAATATACTTCTTAACTGCCTGAAGGAACCTGCTAAAAAAGTTAACCCGCCAATAGAAAGATTTCCTGAAATTGCTTTTGTAATAATAAATACGTATGCTCCATAATACCCTAAACTTCCAATGATAGCAAATAAAGTTCCATAAAGGGAACGTTTTATTATCAATAATTTATTTGCATTAAAAAATTTATGAGAAAGGAATTTAAACCGGTCGATAAGAAAATCAGACAAGTCGAATATTTTAACTTCTTTGGCAGTTTCATCGCTTGCACCTATAAAACGTAGATAATCTAATTCCCTTCGTTCGGGTGTTTGGCTGCGGAAAAGAAAATAATCTTTGTCGTTAAAATAAGATTCTGTAATAAATGCTGGTATAACCGCAATCAATAAAATTAAAATCAATAACGGGTTAAATACAACCAGCCCCGTAGCTAAAAATGCAATGGTAATTAAATCTTGTAACTGGCTTAAAACCTGGGTAAGCAAAATAGTGCGCCCAGCTGTTTGCTGCCGTGCCCTTTCCAGCTTATCATAAAATTCAGAATCTTCAAACTGGTCAAGGTCTAATATAGCCGCATGCTTCATTATTTTTACAGAGGTTAAGCTGGAGAACAAATCGCTTAATAAACTATCTACCAAAAGTGTTAACCGGCTTAACGCATCCGAAAGGATAGCTAAGCCAAATTCAATGGCGATCAATCTCCATAAATAAGTAGTTGAAACACTCGCTTTATTATGGTTTAATTGCACTATCTGGTCAATAATAAGCTTACCTATAAATAAAATACTTATTGGTATTGCTGAACGTATAATGCGCAATAATATGGAGGCAACAGTAAGCCTTGGGCTGGCATGCCATACAAGCTTAAAAAATGCAGGGATTTTTTTTAACGCAGAAAATCTATCCTTTAAAGTAACTTTTACCATCAGGTTTTATTTATGGCTAACAGATAAAAATATTTTACAAAGGTAAGTTAAGCCTCCATTGCTATTAATCCTTAATTCTTGCTAAAGGAGAAAAAGGGATTAACTTAATGGCAGTAAATATGTTTATAAATTTTTTAATTCTCTTTTTTATAGTGGGCTTTTAAAGATAAGGCCCATTTAACAGGCTACTAAGCATCAACAGTCCTTCATAAAAAATACTGCTTCCTTACCAGGAAAGTAAGTTTACTTTTATTTATTCCTCTGCCGTATTTTTCATTTTCATTAAAAGGTTGTAGGCGCCTTTGGTAACAAATATTTCGTTCAATAATTTTTCATCGAGGGTAATTTCTGTAAACCCATTTTCAGCCGTACCTGCCTTAGCTTCTTCCATTTCAAACTGGTTATTGCTCCTGGCAATAAACACATACGCTTTATTTTCAAATCGAACAAGGGCATCGTCGGGCAAAGCCTTAACGTTTTTGCTTTTTACTTCTATCTCCGCATTCATAAACATGCCTGGAAGCAGGCTTTTATCATACTGTTCAAAATGGCAATGCACTTCTGCACTGCTTTCAGTTGACAGATTTTTGCTGATAAGGATAATTTCGCAGGGATACTTTTTATCGGGTTGGGTATTGGTGTATGCCATCAACTTTTGGCCTATGGCAAGCTTGTCTATATCTTTTTCAAACACTGTAAGTGCAAGGTGTATGTCTGCCGGGTTCACTAATTCAAATAATACATCTGACGGAGTTACATATTTACCAATGTTGACATTTACCGCAGATACATAGCCATTTATTGGGGAGTAGATATTTATGCTCCTTGAAATGTTGCCCACATTCATCTTTGCAGGGTTTAGCGCTATCAGCCTTAGTTTTTCTTCTAACGACTTAACCAAAATCCCCTGGGACTGATAGGCTGCTTTTGTTTGTTCAAACACTTTGTCGCTGGTGGCTTTGCTCTGGTTCAATTCTTTCTGGCGGTTGTATTCGCTTTCATTGAAAACATACTGTGACTTCGCGGTGAGGTAGTCTTGCTGCAGCTGGATGTATTGTTGGTCCTCTATGACAGCCAAAACCTCGCCTTTGCTTACATGCATCCCGGGCAATAGTTTGGTCGACTTCAGGTAACCGCCGAGTGGTACGCTGATGGATATCATGTTCTGTGGCGGAACATCTATTTTGCCATTTACTTTAATTACAGATGATATGGCCCGTTGTTCCAGCTTGCCCGTTTTTATCCCTGCATTTTTTAATTGTGCATCCGTAAGCGTAACAATATTTTCTGCAACTTTTGCAATAGGTTTTTGCTGTTCTTCTTTATTGCCGCCGCAAGCTACCAGCAATAACGTTGCTGTTAATAAGATAAATAATTGTTTCATGAATTATGATTTAATTGCCGAATATTTAAAAGATGGTTTGAAAATTAATACTGTAATAAAAAAGAGGGCGAGTGTAAGCAACCCGCCGTACAAAAATTCTTTCTGCGGAAAACGGCTTCCTAAAAATCCGGCAATGGGGTAGGTGATTGCCCACCAAAGATGGGAAAAAGCAAAGTGGGAACCATATACTTTGCCTTGGTCGGCTGATGCTATATTTTCTGCTATTAGTGTTTCTGAAGGTATTTCTGCGAGGCTTTGACCTAAGCCTGCGATAGCCCAAAAAATTATCAATATATTATAAGGGATATAATTGGCAAAACAAACTGCTATGCCTAAAAGCAAGGCGCCGCTTACTAATGATACTATACGTTCCTTTGATTTATCAAGGCTGCCTGAAACAAAAGCCGCAATAGCAGCGCCTATGCCAAATGCTGCCATTACCCAACCGTAATATTTATCGCTGAGCTGCAAAGTATTTTTAATGTGCCCGATGGTATTCACAAGTATCATGGCGCCCGCAACGGCGGAAATAAATTCAATGCTTAGTGCAAAACGAAGTATCTTATTCCCGAACAAAAGGCGTATTCCTTTTACTACATCGCCCCATGCATCTTGCGATTGCTCTGAGGCAGCGGCAACACCTTTTTGCAGCGCCTTCCGGGGTATTGAAATTATCAGTATGGCAGCAGCAATAAATGATACCGCATCTACAAAAAATATTTCCCTGGCACCTAGCCATACTGCCGTTATGCCTGCGAGCCCCGGGCCCAAAATACCCAATAGCTGGTAGGTAGCAGTAGATAAGCCAACTGCTTCACGGTAGTATTTGCCTTCAATTATCTGAGGTATCACGGCACGGTAGGTAGGCGTAAAAAATGCATTGAATATATTGAGGAAGAATACAAGGATATAAATTTGCCATTCTGCAGTGATGAAGGGCAAGCAGCAGATAATTGCCATCCGGATAAAATGGGTGACATACAATATCCTCTTCCGGTCGACCTTATCCGCAAGCACGCCGGCAAAAGGCGAAAAAATAATAAAGGCGCTCACTCTTAATGTGAGTGCAGTTGCAAGTATAACAGGCGACCTTTCCTTATCGAACTGGTAGGCAAGTAAAGCAAGCCCAACCCAAGTGAAGGCATCGCCGATAAGGCTGATAGTTTGTGCCAGGTATAGCTTTGCAAATACCCTATTCTTAAAAGCCTGAAAAGGTTCTGATAGCATTTGTAAGATGGGCTTTTTATCTTTATTTAGCATTATTAAAGTTTTATCGGTTGATAAAAGAATTTATTTCTACCAGGCTTTCATCCCTATTTTTTACCGCTTCAATATAGTCGCTTTGTATAGCTACCGCCTGGTTTACGAGCAGCACCCATTCTAAGTAATTGATTTCGCCATTCAAGAATTGTTTATCAGCCGTTGTGGATATCACGCTGGCATTCTTTAAAGCAGTTGTTTCAAAATATTGAATCGCTGCTGTATATTTTTGGTATTGTGCCCATGCTGTCTTATAAGCTGTTTGTAAGTTCTTTGCATTTGCTTCATACTCATTTGCTGCTAGTGCCTCGTTGGCCCTTGCCGCATTAACCTTTGCTTTTTGGCCACTGGTAAATATCGGTATGCCCAAGCCAACCTGCACCGATTGAAATTGTGGCGTATTATTATACATTTTATTATTTGCCCCGTTGCCTTTTATGCTCATAATGTTATAACCAAATGTAATGTCGGGCAATAGCTTCGACTTTTCTACCTGCGTAGCCGCTGCTGCTATTTGTTGCTGCTGCTTTAAATAAAGGATGGAGGGATGCGCTTGAAGCATTGCTGTATCCAAGGTGATAGCATCTATTCTATCATACTTTTCGGCAGGCATAAAGGCAGTTGTAGTATTCAATAAAAGTAGAAACTGCAGTTGTAGCAAATCCTTATCCTGCTGTAATTGCGAAAGCTGCAAGCCAATTTGACCCCGCTGGTTTTCTGCAGTTGCCTTCTCTAAAATATTACTTTCCCCTTTATTGAAACGAAGCGTTGCCTTTCTTAAAAATTCGGAGAACAGGCTATCATTTTTTTGCAGTAAATTTTTCTTTTGCTGTAAATATATAAGCTGGCAATAAACCTGCGCAACCTGCTTTTTTAGCAGTGCTTCTTTTATGCCAACATTTAAGACACTGCTTTTATATTCCTCTGTGAGCAAGGTTTTTTGTGTGGCATAAACCTTCGGAAAACTGATAGTTTGTGCTATGCCAATTTTGGTATCAACATAAAAACTATTGATTTGCCCAAGCTCCCCAAACACACTTGCTGGAGGTATCAGCTTACTTGCTGCAATTAATTTTTGCTGATAATCAGCCCTTAGCTTTTCGCTTTTTATAAATAAATTATTTTTTAAAGCGGTATCAGTTGCAGCCTGTAAACTAATTGGTGCCTGGGCACTGGCATATTGAAATGAAAGCATCGAAATCAATAGCAGCAGGATGGCCGGAATATTTTTTTTCTTTTTGAAAGTAAACCCGTTTTCAAACATGATGTATAAGATTGGTAATACAAATAAGGTTAAAAAAGTAGCTATCAGTAAACCGCCTATAACAACTGTAGCCAGTGGGCGTTGTACTTCCGCACCTTCGCCGGTGCTGATGGCCATTGGCAAAAAGCCCAGGGATGCAACAAAGGCGGTCATCAAAACAGGGCGCAGCCTTATTTTAGTACCCTTAATTACTATACGCTTTAAATCCCGTATCCCCTCGGCTTTTAACCGGTTAAACTCTGCTACCAGTACAATGCCATTTAATACAGCCACGCCAAATAAGGCTATAAAACCTATTCCTGCGGATATACTGAATGGTATGCCACGGATGGCAAGGGCAAGTATGCCCCCTATAGCAGAAAGCGGTATAGCTGAATAGATGAGCAAGCCTTGTTTTATTGAATTGAACGCAAAATAAAGCATGAGTAAAATGAGCAGCAATGAAACCGGTACGGCAATGCTTAACCTTGCTTTAGCGGCAACAAGGTTTTCAAAAGCTCCACCATAGGTAATGTAATAACCTGGCGGAAGCTTCATCTGTTGGCCTGCTTTTATCTGCAGTTCTTTTACCATGCTTTGTATGTCTCTGCCCCTTACATTGAAGCCAACAATTATTCTCCGCTGGGCATTCTGACGTTGTATTTGATTAGGCCCTTCAATTACCGCTACACTTGCAATTGTGTTTAAGGGAATCTGAGAACCCCTGGGGGTAACAATCAAAAGGTTTTGTACGTCAGCCAGGTTTTTCCTTTTTTCTCCGCTAAGCCTTACTACCAGGTCAAAGCGTTTTTCGCCTTCATATACAATACCGGCACTTTGCCCTGCAAAAGCAGTATTGACTACTTTATTGATATCGCTCACATTTAGGCCGTATTGGGCAATGGCAGCCCTGTTATATTTTATCACTATCTGTGGCATGCCGGTAACTGCTTCTACATATAGGCCATTGCTCCCTTTTACGGTGTTGCAGATGTCGCCTAACTTTTTTGCGTACAATGCCAAACTATCTAGGTCCTCTCCAAATATCTTACATACTACATCTTGCCTTGCTCCGGATATCAACTCGTTGAACCGCATTGCCACCGGGTATTGAAAGCCAAATGTTACCCCAGGCACGGCTTCCAGTTCTTTGGCCATTTTTGCTTCAAGTTCTTCATAAGTCTTTGCAGAAGTCCATTGGCTTTTATCCTTTAAAATGATCATCATGTCTGTCGCATCAATGGGCATCGGGTCTGTAGGTATTTCACT
Source organism: Ferruginibacter sp. (assembly GCA_025351645.1). Classification (GTDB taxonomy): domain Bacteria; phylum Bacteroidota; class Bacteroidia; order Chitinophagales; family Chitinophagaceae; genus Ferruginibacter. Next base: position 2,753 of record JANXVN010000240.1, on the reverse strand, counting down.
ACTGCCGGTTTTGCCTACAATTTTTTCCACTTCCGGAAATTTGGCTAAGATAATCCTGGAGGCTTTTGAGACGGCTTCTATGGAAGTGTTGAGGCTGCTGCCTGGCAGTACCCTTGTCTCCACAGCAAAATCCCCTTCGGGTAAAGCCGGGATAAATTCGCCTCCTAATTGCAGCAGTACAAATACTGACATGGTAAACAATGCCAGCACGCTCCCAATAATTATCCACGGTATTTTTAACGCCTTATCCAATAAGCGCTGATAGAATTGTTCTATACGATCCATCATCCTATCTGAAATATTTTTACTGTGCTTAATATTTTTACTAAGAAATACAGCGCTCATCATTGGGATATATGTAAGTGAAAGGATGAATGCGCCCAACAAAGCAAAAGCTACGGTCTGCGCCATTGGCTTAAACATTTTTCCTTCAATGCCCTGTAATGTAAAAATAGGCAGGTAAACCGCAAGGATGATTATTTGTCCGAACACAGCGCTGTTCATCATACGGCTCGCAGCGCCTTTTACTTCCATGTCCATATCTGCCTGCGGCAATTTGTTAAGGGATTTCAATTTATCGCTGTACGATAACTGATGAAGTACTGCTTCTACAATGATTACGGCACCATCTACTATCAATCCAAAATCCAAGGCACCCATGCTCATAAGGTTGCCGCTTACATGAAATAAATTCATAAGGATAATGGCAAAAAGCATGGATAAAGGAATAACGGATGCCACTAGAAGGCCTGCACGGAAATTGCCCAAGAATAGTACCAGCACAAATATCACGATCAATGCGCCCTCCATTAAATTTCGTGTTACTGTGCCGATAGAATTATTCACCATTTTTGTCCTGTCGAGGAATGGATCTATCATTACACCTTCCGGCAGTGTTTTTTGTATTTGCGCAATGCGTTCTTTTATATTTTTGATTACTTCATTGCTGTTGGCGCCTTTCAGCATCATTACTACTGCACCCGATACCTGGCTTGAGCCATTGTAGGTCATGGCACCGTATCTCGTTGCACTGCCAAGCTGCACATTGGCTACATCACGAATTAATAATGGCGTTCCATTGGCTAGATTTTTTACTACTACATTTTGAATATCTTCTATGCTGCCGACTAATCCTTCACTGCGGATAAAAAGCACGGTTGGGCCTTTCTCTATATATGCGCCACCTGTATTCTGGTTGTTGTTTTCCAGGGAAGAAAACACATTGGCAATGGTAATGCCTTTGGCCATCAATTTAGCTGGGTCGACAGCAATTTCATATTGCTTTAAAAGTCCGCCAAAGCTGCTCACTTCAGCCACGCCTTTCACGCCCAGTAATTGGCGGCGTACAATCCAGTCCTGTATAGTCCGTAATTCGGTGGCGCTATATTTTTCTTCATAGCCTTTTTTGGGACGCACACTATATTGGTATATTTCCCCAAGCCCTGTGGTAACGGGCGCAAGCTGGGGTGTGCCAAGGCCTTTAGGTAGCTGGCCCTGCACTTGCTGCAACCTTTCGGTAACCTGTTGCCTGGCCCAGTAAACATCTGTAGCATCATCAAAAACAATGGTTACTACAGATAAGCCAAACCTTGAAAAACTCCTGATTTCTTTGAGCCCAGGAATATTATTGTTGGCCTGTTCAATTGGAAATGTAATAAGCCGTTCTACATCCGGCGCACCCAAGGCGGGTGTTATCGTAATTACCTGCACCTGGTTGTCTGTAATATCCGGCACGGCATCAATTGGTAATTTTGTTACTTCATAACTACCATAACCTATAAGGGCAATAATAAATAGCCCGATGATGAGTTTCTGCTTTACAGAAAACTCAATAATTTTAGTTAGCATAAGTATAGCCTTATTAATCATTAAACATAACTTGCTACATCAGCGCAATACTAACATAGCCAGCCATAAAACATAAATGCTTTATGTAAACAGTAAAAATAAATGATTAAGAAAACCTTGGTGGTTGCCAGATTTTAGACAGGGCGGAAGAATAATGAAAATGTTCCTGATGGATATTTTGTTCCCTGATAATTATTGGGCTATCGGCTTTGCATTCGAAATTAAGGGATGACAGGAAGAACACCTGGCTTTGCGCAGCTATAGGATGATGGGATTTAAAAGGAAGCTTTTCGTGTTCTTTATGCTGGGCATCATCATTTTTTTCGATGATGTAATGTTCGTGCAAAAATGTAATAAAAGACTTGCCTTTATCGTCAGCATGATGCTCTAAAAAATGCTGTATCAAAAAAGGTAATTTTAATAGCTGCCCCATATCTGTATTTGCAAACAGAAAAATTATTAGGAACGATATTGCTGCGAACTTTTTCAATTTGTAAATATATAGCAATAGCAGCAACTGTATACACGGGATTTTTTGGGATTGCTGCCTTTTGGACAAATGCTTTTGCTCGATGCCTGATGTTAAGCCGATACTTTTATAATTCCAAACCTGTTAATTTAGGATTCTAATTTTTGAGACTTTTGATAAAATTTTTAAGATATTTATACAATGCCGTTAAATTAACGGTTGTTCGGTTCTTTACCTCACCCCCTCCCCCTCTCCAAAGGAGAGGGGGAGCTTGGCCCCGTCGGTGCAAAAACCGCTTAACTTAACGGTGTTGGATATTTATATTAATTCACAGAGAAGTATTATTTATAGAAAATTTAGGCTTTTTAACTATCAGACTACCTTACTTTTGCTTTGATTATTTTATAATTTGCAATACATGAATTTAAAACAGCAA
>JANXVN010000210.1 GCA_025351645.1 Ferruginibacter sp. | reverse complement strand
CGTTATATAAAATATTCAAAGCTCCATAAATTCGCAGATATATGGATGCACTCATAGCTTTATAAAATTTACCTTCTCCAACAGCCAACCTCACTTTTTCCTTTCCCTCAAAAAAACTATCTTGTCTTTCAAATTTAAATTTTATATATGCTATTATTTGCAAAAAAAGCTGCTGCTATAATGTTGCTGGCGGTTAGTAGTTTTTCCATCCAGGCACAAAAAAAGGAGTTAACGGATGACCAGTATTTTAAGTCGGATTTTAAGGGCATTGTAAAGGCTTTGCCCATTACCGGCAAATGGATAGATGATAGCCACGTAATTATAATGAGGGCCGCAAAATCTTTCGTGGTAGATTGTAAGACTGGCGAAGAAAGGGAAGCTTCTGATGTAGATATTAAAGCTACGGAGGCTGTAAAAATTATCGCCTACAAAAAAGGCACAGACATTTTTGTAAAATTAAATGGTATTGAAACTCAGCTAACAAGCGATACTACAAAAAAGCTTAATCCAATTGTTAGCCCGGATGATAACTACGTTGCCTTTACAAGAAATAACGATTTATATACCATCAACATCAGTACAAAAAAAGAAACCCGATTAACCGTAGATGGCAGCGATGTAATTATGAATGGCTATGCGAGCTGGGTATACACAGAAGAAATTTTAGGAAGGGCAAGCACGTACCGCACTTTTTGGTGGAGCCCTGATAGCAAGCACCTTGCTTTTTTTAGGACGGACGATTCGCCAGTGCCGGTATTTACTATAACAGATGGCAGCGGCGGGCAACATGGTTATGTTGAAAAAGAACGCTACCCCAAAGTAGGCGACCCTAACCCGCAAATAAAAATTGGTATTGTTTCCCCAAATGGCGGCGATATTATTTTTGCAGATTTTAATGAAAAAGATGACCAGTATTTTGGAGCGCCTTACTGGACGCCCGATGGCAGTGCGTTGTGGGTACAATGGATGAACCGTGGCCAGGATAACTTAAAATTATGGAGCGTAAACCCATCAACCGGAACTAAAAAAGAACTGTATGATGAAAAGCAAAAAACATGGATACAACTGGAAGATGGTTACGAACGGCTTCACTTTTTATCTACCAATAAAAACTTTATTTTAGAAAGCGATAAAACTGGTTGGAACCATTTGTACCTGTACGATATGGCAGGTAAAGAAATAAACGCTATCACCAGCGGAAAATTTACTGTGCTGAATATTACACAGGTAGATGAAAAAAAAGGTATCGTTTATTTTACCGCAAGAAGCCGCGAAAACACTGCCCGTATTGATTTTTACTGCGTAGGGCTAAACGGCAAAAATTTGCAGCGCTTAACTTTTGGTGATTATAATAATACCAACATCAACCTTTCGCCCGGCGGCAGTTATTTTATTACCACCTATTCTAACGTGGCCACTCCTTCAAAAATGACTTTGGTAAGTACTAAAGGAAAGATAATTAAAGACCTGGGTGATAGTAAAGATGCTGCATTTGATACGTATACTTTAGCGAAGACAGACTTGCTACGCGTAAAAAGCGATGATGGTTTATATGATTTGCCAATGAAAGTTACCTGGCCAACCAATATAGATAAAAACAAAAAATACCCTGTGCTCATTTCTATTTACGGCGGCCCTAATGCCGGTACCTGTTGGGATGCCTGGAGCCTAAATGGCACTCAACAATTTTATGCCAAGGAAGGACTGATACAAGTAGTGATGGACCATCGTGCCAGTGGCCACTTTGGTAAAGAAGGCGTAAATTATATGTACCGTAATTTGGGCTATTGGGAAATGAAAGATTACAGTACCATGGTTAAATGGCTTATTGCAAACGGCAGTGCAGACTCCTCAAAAATTTGTATAACTGGCTTTAGTTATGGCGGCTATATGACGTGTTACGCATTGACTTATGGCAGCGATGTATTTACCCACGGCATGGCAGGCGGCAGCGTAACAGACTGGAACTATTACGATACGCATTACACAGAACGGTACTTGGATACACCGGCCGAAAATCCAGAAGGCTACAAATCAAGTTCTGTACTCACTTACGTGGATAAGTACAAAGGCATGCTGCAGATTGCACATGGCATGATAGATGATAACGTGCATATCCAAAATAGCGTAAACCTTATCAGCAAATTGCAGGATGCTAAAAAAGATTTTGAGTTTATGGAATACAGCGGCGGAAGGCATGGTTGGCCAGGCAATAAATGGCTGCATTATCAAAACTTAAAAACACAGTTTATTTATAAATACTTGTTGGAAAAGCCAGTAAATAAAATGATGCTGAAATAGGGTTTAACAATGCATAAAAAAACCGGCCCGACGCCCTCGTCTGACCGGTTTTTTTATGCATTGGATGAAGGAAGAAGTTTTTAAAATTTCTTTCCACTCCAGTCTGACGCCCTCGCCAGACTAGAGGTTCAAGAAATTTAAATCCGTGGTGGGGTAAGCAACTGCCTAAAGTTTCTTGCATTATTCCTCTCCGGCATAACATCAGCCTCCTCATGTATCGGGCCATTTTTATGGGTTCTTTTCAACTGCAAATAATCAATATAATAAAGTACTTTTAAAGAAAGGCTATTGTTTTGAGGCGAGGAAATTGTGTGGTTAAAATTTTTAAGGTAATTGTTTACAACGTCTGGTTCGTAACTGTTGCTGGCGTTTTTCCAAACCACATTAAACTCGCTGCCAGGCGCAAACCGCCAGCTGTATACCATATCTACATTAACAATATTGTAGTTGTTGTTAAAGTTATGGTTGCGGGCAATGTATTGATTGATAGGTGTGTTGCTGCCATCTATCTTATCCAAATTACCGCTTTGGTTCAGTATAAAAAACTCTTTGTAATTTACCGTGCTCATGTAATGCCTTATGCGCATGGTAATATACATGGTGTTGTTAAAGCTATATTTAAAATTTAACCTGTTCTCAATAGTCATCCTTTTACGCCTGCCAAATAATATAGTGTTGGCATCATAAATACCATCTTCGCCATTGCTACTGTTGCTTGAAGCAAAACCAATATTGTTGCTAACAGG
>JANXVN010000183.1 GCA_025351645.1 Ferruginibacter sp. | reverse complement strand
AAGTTTAGCCTGCCATATATGTGCGGAAATTCTTCATTTACTGAGGATGCAAGCTCATATTTTAAAGTTGCTGCTAATTTGCTTTCATCAATGTGTAACAACAAAAGGTTGGTTTTGTTTTGATAGTATCTTTCCATTACCCCTTTAACCTGGCATTTTTTACTGGTATGTATAAAGCCTTCGGTTGCCAGCGATGGTGCTGCATAAGAACCTTCGCCTAAAGCTTTTTGCCAGTCGGCATCGCTTACTACGTGATAGATCATTCGCCTAATAATTTTACAAGGGTTAGTAATTCTTCTTTTTTATAACGGTTTTTATCATTGTCAAAACACTTGCTCAGTTCTTCCAATAAAAATTGGATAATGCGCTTGTTATCCATCTGCTTAAAAAAATAAGCTGTAGGTGGCACACTTATACGTTTAAAATAGGTCTCCACATCTTTATGGGAATATATCTGCCCGTTCAATGGATCAATATAAAAAATAATTTTCGCAGTTGATTGCTCATCGGGATTTAAAAAATCAAACTTCTGGTCAAAATAAGCCAATATAAATTGGCGGGGAACATTAATAGCCTTTACGGGTATATCCAACAGTTCGCAGAGTATCAGATAAATAATCCCATTGCTGATAGCATTGCCTTTTTTAATCTCGAGTGTTTTAGTAATTAAAAAATCTTCTGGCTGGTTATAAGCAATTTCAACACCTTTTTGTTTGTAGTAATTATATAAAATGCTGGTTAATACGTTAATTTGTTCTAATGGTGTAAGGTAATTATTAAGCTCTAGCCAAATATTTCTGCGCATCTTCTCAATTTCCTGTAATGCTTGCAGGGGCTGCATTTCAGGGTAATGGTACTGTGCAGTCAATAAGGCACCCTGCAACAATTCGCAGCTTCCATCCCTCCAATTTATAAAGTCGCTTGTAAGGTCTCGAAAATGCAATTTATGTATCAGCGCCTCTATACGTTCCTGTATGGTTTCGTTTACCGTGTTCTCCCAAAGGCCTTCCAGGTTGGGTATAATGGCTTTTCCAAAACTTATTATCTTATCGCTTACGGTATCGTACACCTCATTATCGGGGTCGTCAATTAAATGAAAAAGTGCTGCTATTTCTTTATTTTCTTCCAAGGTTATTATTTGTAAATAAAATTCGTTAAATGTGTTTATATAAAGAAGTTAAAATTTTCCACAACGGTTATTAACTTTTTTAGCCGCATCATATTTTGTGTTTGATATGCTTGAAATGGCCGGTGCAAGTACGTTGTAAGGCACAAAAAAAGGACGCTTAAATAAAGCAGGTATGAATTAACCACTTATCCTTTAAAAAGTTGGGATTCCCCTTAATACCTAGCCTTCCTGCCCTCCAAAGGAGGGTTCTAAGAGCATTCAATTTTATAAGTATAAAGCAATTGGCAGAGTCGGGAACCCTCTTTTGGAGGGCAGGGAGGCTGTATCTTAAACATTTGATTTTTAGGGATTTTTTACCACTATGGTTAGGGCTTATAATAGTTACATACTATTGATATTTGTAAACTGCCCGTTAATATGATGCGTCACCCTAAGGCGGTAGCTTAACGGGTACAAACAGCTAAGCCGGCTAAATTAATTTTTTATCAGGTACCCAACTTCTGCATCAAAAGATAAAAATTGTATCAGCAGCCCGTCAAACAAAGCCTTGTCTGCTGAAGACTTAAAATATTTTTTTGGGATAATTACCGCTTCAGAGGCATTGTAAAATAGAAAATAGTAAGCACCATTTTCCTGTTTTTTTATAAAGGCCGGCCAGCGAAATTTACGTTCGTTTAATTCATCCTGCAACAAAATACCGGTGTCGCTTATAGTAACATTATTAATCAAAAAAATAGAGCTGTTTTCCGGGTCATCGCTTATTTTATTTGCTTGCCCAACAATGGCAGAACGGGCACCAGTCATAGATACAATGGAGGTGAGCAGTATAAACCCAATCACTACAAAAGCAAACATGCTGCTCCTGTCAAACAATCCTGTGAAGTAA
>JANXVN010000179.1 GCA_025351645.1 Ferruginibacter sp. | reverse complement strand
GTTAAAATCATATTGCTGGATATCGTAGGCAAAAGGGTGCTCGGTAACCAGGGCGATACCATCCAATATTACAAGTGGTTGAACCTGGTAAACATCTTTAGGAGAAAATAAGGGTAATGCTGAACCTCGGATAAACATATTTTGGATAGACCCAGGCTCGCCTGATGCTTCCTGGATATTTAAGCCTGCAAACCTGCCCTTTACAAATTGCTGAAGAGAAACTGCAGGGTATAAAGTCAATTGGTTTGGCTGAACAATAACCGTTTCTGTAGTAGCTGATGCCAAATTTGTAGAACCTGTAGCTGGTAGGCTACCCTTTGCAGATGGATTTACAGTAGCACCAACTGATGCTGCAGGAATGGTATCCTTTAACTGATTATTACTAAAATGATAGCCTGGATGGTTTAAACTAAAGACAGGTCCTAATATTAAAAATAGCATGACTGTAATGAGCAGCAAGTGTCGCATAATATTCATATGATGGTGAGCAATTGTTGTTAACTAATTGTTAAAGCTGTTCGATGTTTTTTTAACTTTATAGTTTTTTGCCTAAAGATGATAGTAAAAAAACATAAATAATTAAGCTAAATTGATTTAGCAGTTTGATTTAAAACTCCACTTAAAACTTTAACATTTAATTGACAACGCTAAAATATAATAATAAATCGATTTAGCAAATAAATTTAATATTTATTTTTTATAATTATTGCTTGCAGTATTGTTTAAGGTAGATGGTTAAAAATACCATCTAATATGTACAGTATAAATTACTGCCTAAAAAAGAGGGTATTAGCAAAAGTGTCCCATTTATGATAATGACTACATTTAACTATTAAGGTAGGCGCACGGCTCAAGCAATTTTACCCCCAACATTTTTTAAAGTGGTTATAGTAATAATCGCTTTAAAAAATGTAAGACGTTATATAGTACTACTACAGTGATTAAATTTTATTTGACCATTATGCGTATAACCTCTTTGAAACAGGAATAACTACTTCATTCAAGAGTAAATATTTAATTATAAACTGGTTCAATAAATTCTTTTACGGACATAAAAGCCTTTATTGGGTATAATATTTTGGATAGCTTTTGATTGCACAGCTTAGTTACTATGCACAACAAAGCCTGCACTGGCAAGAGAGATTTTATTAACTAATAGGCAGTTATTTCGGGCATTATTTTTATCGCAGTCAACATAAATTTTTTCCAAATCCTTTTTGTAATCATTTTATCCAAATTCCACCACATTTAAAATTAAAAAGATAAGTATTGCATTTGTTATATATCTTCTCTATATTTCGTCCCTATATCTTTAAATAGCCTAAAATTAAACACCTTAGTCAGGAATTTACCTTCTAAAATTACAAGTCTACCTATAAAATAGGGACAGATTTTTATTCAGTACTAACCCATTCTTTTAATTTCTACCTTTTAAAAATCGAAGTATTAAATCACTTCTATAGGATTGTTATATTAATTATTGTTAACCGCTTAAAATTAAATTATGAAAAAGATTTATCAACTTCGATTTGTCCTGTTATTTTCAGGGCTATTTTTATTTTTTACAGCTTGCCAAAAAGAAAAACAAGCTCCTGTTTTACTTGAAGAATTTACCACTACGGACTCAGCAAACATTATAGTGCCTGAAGATGCTGCTATAATGGCTAACAACATTGCTGGCCGTGAAAAGTACATTAATTGCAACACGTTTTATGGCCCACAGGTACAGATGGGGAATGGCCATATCCGGTCTTGGGTCAACCTTAGTAAATGCGATAAAAAGCCTTTAGCCATTGGGATTGAATTTACTGCCCAATCATTTTACGATTTGCCTACTGATCCTAAAAATTTTGCAGCAGGCACTTTTGTATTAAAACTTCATCCAAAGGCAACTTCTACTACACCATTTGACCATATAGTTGTTAATTGGGAGCCAAATGGACACGAGCCTGCGGGCATTTATGATGTGCCACATTTTGACATGCATTTTTATAAAATATCTTTGGCAGAGCAAGCTGCTATAGGCCCTATACCGGGGCCGGTACCTGCCAAAGGTTATTTGCCAGCATCTTATGTTATACAAGCAGGCACTGTTCCGCAAATGGGCACCCATTGGCTCGACCCTAGTTCACCAGAATTACCGCCAACATTACTTCCGTTTACGCACACATTTGTTTACGGGGCTAGTAATGGTAAAGTGATTTTTTTAGAGCCAATGATTACCAGGGCTTTTATGCTATCTGGTGTAAGTGTTGTTAAACCATTTCCTCAACCAATATTATTTTTACCATTTAATACCAATTATCCGGAAGTTTACCGAATTTGGAAAAATGCATCAAATAGCAGGCATTATGTTGCATTGACTGATTTTGTGCACCGATAAAAATTACGTAAAAAAAAGCGGAGTTTCAATTACTTGAAGCTCCGCTTTTTTTATAATCAAATCCTAAAAAATATTATTGATTTGATGGAGTACAGCTTTAATTTAGGTAATAACTTAAGTTCAATTATTTGGCTTTTTAAGAGTGTGTATACCCATTTTTTAATATGGCTTACCTTACATAATGAAAAGCTATCCTTACTTAAGGCAGTTTCGCCTTTTGAAGAAAACACACAACAGCACAAGGGATAGGCTAGCTTTTTTGATGCATAAAACTGTTATACCAATACACACAAAAACGGCACTAAAAGCTGGTACAAAAAATTATTATTGCACCCTCCGAAACAATTAAACCTTGCTATCATACTAAAGAGTAGTATAAGTATGCTGAATTATTAGTCAAAAAAAGGTTGCGCTATTGAAGTGCATTAAACTTTATGCAATGGCTTTCAGTAAGTAATGTAATAAAGGGCTTTATCTTAAAATGAGTTTGCAAAATATAGGCTTAAGCAGGCATCGCAATGATGCCGGTTGTGTATAACGAAAGCTTATTTTTTAAGAGATGCAGTAATGTAGACAGAAATAAAAGCCATCTACATGTGAGCTGATACCATCAATTGCTAATCTTGTTCGCCCCCAAATAAATTACAAACAATATAATTTTTACATTTAATTATTATAAAAGCATCTTTAGTTTGTATATTGGCTAGCAAATAAGTAAACTACGTTATTTATCAGCACATTAACCTTTAATATTTACAACTTAACAACAAATGAAAAAAGTAATACTTGTCACTGGTACATCATCTGGCATTGGCTTAGCTTGTGCAACGGCACTGCAAGCTAAAGGGCATACTGTGTATGGTTCCGCACGTAATTTAGGCAGCCTGCAAGCTGTTTCGTTTAAGCCGATACAATTGGATGTTACAGATGATGTATCTGTAAAAGCCGCCATTGATACCATTATTAAAGCCGAAGGGAAATTAGATGTACTGGTAAATAATGCCGGCAATGGTGTGGCCGGCCCTGGCTATACTATGCCGGTGGATGCTGCCAAGAAACAATTTGAAGTAAACTTTTTTGGTGTGGTACGCATGTGCAGCGCAGTATTGCCAGGCATGATAGCAGATAAAAAAGGGCTTATTGTAAACATCAGTTCGCTAGCCGGGCTTTTTGGCTTGCCCTACCAAAGTATGTACAGCGCCAGTAAATATGCCGTAGAAGGCTACTCGCAAAGCCTGCGTATGGAGCTGCGCAATGCAGGCATAAAAGTAGTAGTAATAAACCCCGGCGATTTTAAGACAGGCTTTACCAGTGCCCGTGAAATAACGCCCTTTACAATTACTAATGCGCCCCTGGAAAAAGAATATAACGCTGCCATAGCTGCAATTGAAAAGGATGAAAGTATTGGGGCAGACCCATCTTCACTTGCCAAACAATTGTGTAAAATAGTAGGTTCGGCTAACCCGGCGCACCGTTATTTAGTTGGTGGGGTTGGACAAACAATTGTACCCACGCTAAAAAGTATTTTACCTAACGGGATTTTTGAAAAATTGATGAACGACCATTACGGCATAAAATAACCTGTATTTATTTAGGCTTGCTGTGGCCGATACATTTACCTACGGCAGGCAATTAAAAAGTTACTTCAGCTATTATGGAAGTTAAAGACAATAAAAAAACCATCTGGGCATGGTCCATGTTTGATTGGGCTAACCAGGCTTACAATATGGTAATTACTTCTACCATATTTCCCGCGTATTATGTGGCCATTACTGCCAGTAAGCAAAATGGGGATATGGTTACATTTTTCGGGCACCGGTATGTGAACACCGTATTGAGTAATTATATACTGGCACTATCTTACTTAATTATTGTGGTGATGCTGCCTATACTTACTTCCATTGCGGATTATAAAGGGCATAAAAAATTATACATGCAGGTATTTACCTGGCTGGGTAGCCTGGCTTGTGCTGGCTTGTTCTTTTTTACAATGGACCATTTTGAGTTTAGTATGATATGCTTTGGGCTGGCATCGATAGGTTATTGTGGCGGCTTTGTATTTTACAACTCGTACCTGCCGCAGATAGCTAGCCTGGAAAGGCAGGATGCGGTAAGCGCCAAGGGATTTATCTACGGCTTTGCCGGTAGTATTGTTGTGCAGGTAATCTGTTTTGTTTTTGTATTATCGCCAGCAACATTTGGTATTACCGACGATGCTTTGCCTGCCCGTATATCTTTTTTAATTGTAGGCATATGGTGGATAGGCTTTTCGCTGATACCATTTTATTTGCTGCCAAAAGGTACGCCCAATGCGGGCTCTCATAAATACAATGTATTTACAGGTGGCTTTAAAGAATTGGCAAAAGTATGGCAGCATGTAAAGAAGCTGCCTTTGCTTAAACGCTTTTTGCCTGCCTTCTTTTTTTATAGCGTTGGGGTGCAAACAATCATGCTGGTAGCTGCAAATTTTGGCGCAAAAGAATTAAAGCTGCCTGAAGAAAACCTTATCAGCATTATCTTAATTATACAACTGGTAGCTATTATTGGCGCCTCTTTTACAGCAAAGCTATCTGCCAGGTTTGGCAATGTAAAAGTGCTGGCGGGCATAGTGGCTATATGGTCGCTTATATGTGCGGGCGTTTACTTTGTTGCCAATGCCCAGCAATTTTATATAGCCGCTGTATTGGTTGGGCTTGTAATGGGTGGCGTACAATCTTTATCAAGGTCTACTTTTTCAAAATTTATCCCACAGAATATACCCGATACCGCATCGTACTTTAGTTTTTACGATGTTACCGAAAAGCTCTCTATTGTAGTGGGCTTATTTACTTTTGGTTTTGTAGAATCTGTAACGCATCAAATGCGGGATTCTGCTTTGGTGCTGGATGCGTTTTTTGTAATTGGCTTACTGCTCTTGGTTTCTTTAGCTTTTGCACAACGTAAAGCAATTGTTAGGGACCCTGTTATAGTGCACTAAATTTACGTTATATGACAACTACCTTAATAGCTGAAGCGGGTAGCAGTGCATATTTTAATCTTGAAAAAATGAATTGTTTATTAAAAGTAGAAATTTATTTAGCATAACACTAAATTCAAATTGGCCTACCTATCAAATTGTATCAATTGCAAGCTTCCCGAGTAATTTATACCATGCTGTTTCTTTATAATTATAACTTGCCAGATAAGCGAAACAGGCTGGCAAGTTTTCTTAAAATCCAGTAACTGTAAGAGTAATAATTGATGCACGGAACAACTTTGCCCCCAAAAGATAATTTGAAATTATTGATGCCCTTCATACTTTCATCTTTTGTGTTAAGCGCGTATCCACCAAAGTCAAATACTTTAAAGCCCCTCTCTTTAAAATACGCAATATTTTTTACAATCAACATTTTATGTGCCCTTCCAACCATGCTTTTATCTGCACCTTCCTGTAACCTGGTAGTGCCGGAATGAAGGCCCGTTACAATCTTCATGTCTTTATCAATAAGGAAGCTCTGCGCCGCAAGTATTCGGCCGTCATATTCAGCAAAACTCATATTAATATACTCACCAAGCTCTATCATTTTACGTTTACTGGTGGTAAAAGTTTTTTTCTTTGCCGCAAAATCATTAATGAACGCAACAAACTTGTCTGTTTCATTATGAAAATAACAAGTAACACCTTCTTTTTCAGCCTTGCGCACTTTCCTTCTAACATCTTCAGAAAAATGACTGGCGATAGCTTCTAGATCTTGTTCAAGATTAATTTGTATGGTGTGGCTAATTTCTTTCACACCCGGTATAATGTTCCTGTCCACATTTTTTACATCCCGAAATACATTTATCCCAAAGATATCTGCTACACTAAATTGATAATTAAACCATATTTCACGTAAATTAAAAAAAAATATTTTCCTATAGAAACGTATCATGGACAATTTTTTAAACACTAAATAATTTATAGATATAAACTTTTATTTATTTATACGTAGTATTATTTTTATGGATGTTAACTAAAAGTTAAAAGTGCAGTTTTGTTTGAAAGTAATTGGTCTTGTTTGAGTTAACCAATTCCCCTACCGATATTTTCGACATAAAATTTATAGATAAAAATACCGGCTACGCATATGGAAGAGGCAATTATTCTGGCGGGGATTTTGGCAGGGTATATGGCGCCATGTATTGTACTAACAATGGCGGCGCCAGCTGGAATGGTAATGGCGGTTTTAATGAGGGAGGCGTAATTACAGCGCTATTTTTTCCGGTAAAAAACATTGGCTATGCAATAACTGGAAATTAAATAATTAAGATTGATGTACAATAATACAGTACAATGCCTAATGCTATATGATAACTTATTGGGATGGAGGGTACTAAGATATACATGGAAGGACTTTTGTTTCTTGTACTTTATAAGCAGCGTAATGTAAATAGTTTGTAACAATTTATAATAACGGTAAACCCGAAGGCATCATTATTTATATTGCAGCAAACTACCCATGCAAAGGCAATAATAATATGGCAGCTACAATAAATTGGCAACCGGCAAACCTTCAAGATAACATTGTAACTAAAGCCTCTTATTATATCAGATTTTAATAGTTTATTTAAAGTAGCTGCAGACCCATTGATTTGGGAACAGCACCCTGCAAAAGACAGGTATAAAAAGAAGTTTTCCAGCTTTATTTTGATGGTGCCATTGCCGGCGGTAAAGCCTTTTTAATTATAGATAATGCTGTAAATAAAATAATAGGTAGCACCCGTTATTACGATTATAAACCCAATGAATTAAGTATTTTAATTGGCTTTACTTTTTTATCGAGAGATTGT
>JANXVN010000177.1 GCA_025351645.1 Ferruginibacter sp. | reverse complement strand
TACGATGTCGCTTGATTGTAAAAGTTGCCATAAAGAACAGGAAAAATCAATAGGGCCAGCTTTTGTACAGGTATCTCAAAAATATTTGAAAGCGCCTGATGCTATGAAATACCTTACGCAAAAAATTATAAAAGGCGGCGGAGGCGTTTGGGGCGATGTTGCTATGTCTGCACACCCAAACTTATCTCAGGATGATGCGCAACAAATTGTATCGTGGATATTGTCGCTTACCGATAAGGCAAACCTTAAAAAATCATTGCCATCAACAGGCACAGTTGTTGCGCCGGCCGATGTTAAGCCAACTGCTACGATGGTAATATCTGCCAGCTATACAGATAAGGGTGGTAATAATATAAAAGCGTTAACGGGCAACAATTCTATTTCCTTACCATCAAATAAACTGCAGTTTACCGGCAAAGAAAAAACAAAAGGTTTTTCTTATGCTAAGGTAGATAACAATAATTTATTGGTATTTCCTACGGCGGAAGGCTGGTTTGCTTTAGATTATATAGACCTTACTTCGGTACGCTCCATCGATATCATCAACAAATGGAAAGTGGCACCAGAAACGGGCTTGCTGTATGAAGTAAGGCTGGATGCGCCTGATGGAAAATTGTTGGGTACAGGAACGCAGGCCATCTTACAAAAAGATAAACAGGCTTCCATAATAAAAGTGCCTTTGCAGGCAGTTGCAGATGGGCAATTTCATACAGTGTATATTATTTACAAGTCAACAAAATTTATAGGCGGTGCAGTAGCAGCCGTTCAGTTTAATGCAAATTAATTTAAATCATGCGTAGAGTGTTTTGTGTTTTTATAATGGTAGCAGCAGTTTTGGAGATAAGCGCCCAAACCATTACGGGTAAAGTAACCGGGCCTAAATTTGAGCCCATATCAAATGCTAGTATCCACCTGCTTAACACGCAGGTAAATATAGTTACGGATAAGTACGGTAATTATGTAGTTGGGCCTATAGCCGCAGGTACCTATACCCTGCAATTATCTGCTATTGGTTATGCCACTATAGCTGTGGAGGTAGCAGTAAAAAATAAAGATAATGCACCGAAAGATTTTCAATTGCAAAACTCGCTGGTGCGTTTAGAGGCAGTAACTGTAACAGCACAAAAAAGAGAAGAGCTGTTGCAAAATATTCCAATAAGCGTAACCGCTTTATCTTCAAAACAAATTGCTGAGTTTAGGTTGTGGGATAGTAAAGAATTAACAGCCATCGTACCTAATTTATATGCAGGCAACTCCGGCGATGGCCGAAATGTAACTTCTATACGAGGCATTACCACTACATCTTATGAACCTGCTGTAGCCACTTATATTGATGGCGTAAACCAGTTTAGCCTCGATACCTACATACCGCAATTATCGGATATAGAAAGTATTGAAGTGCTGCGTGGCCCCCAGGGCACTTTGTATGGAAGGAATGCGATGGGTGGCATTATAAATATCACAACAAAACAACCAACCAACGTAACCAGTGGTTTTGCGGAGCTTACTATTGGTAACTATGGGCAGCAAAGATATAGCGCGGGCATACGCACCGCCATCATAAATAATAAATTATTTTTTGGTGCTTCAGGCGTATTTAATAAGCGGGATGGATACTATACCAACGCGTTTAACAACAGTTCTTTCGATAAGCAAAATGGTATATCCGGTAATTATTTTTTAAAGTATTTACCAGGCGAAAAATGGAGCATCACGCTCAATGCCAAGCACCAAAATAATCGTAACAATGGCGCTTTTCCTTTGGTATTTGGTGTTGCTAAAGCATTTAACAATCCTTATAAAGTTAACCAAAATGCTATCGCAAAAATGATCGATAATACTTTTGATGCTTCCTTATCATTTAACCATACAGGTGCTGTTGTAAATTTTTTATCACAGTCAACTTTTCAACAAAACTACCGTTATTACAACGCGCCGCTTGATGGAGATTTTTCGCCTGCTGACGCCGTGACTATCATCAATAATTATGGCGGCGACTGGAACAAGGTAAAAGTGTTTACGCAGGAGCTTAAATTTAGCTCTCCGGCAAATAAATCAGCTACTGTAAATTGGACTGCAGGCACTTATTTTTTCCATCAATCCAACCCATCCAAACAAGCTACGCATTTCGGTAAAGATGCAGGGTTGCTCGGTGTGCCAGATAGTAATTTTTCAACAATCAATTCTACTAAAGGAGTTAACACCGGCATCGCTTTTTACAGTCAGGCTACTTATTCGCTCACTACAAAACTAACCCTGATAGCAGGTTTGCGATATGATTATGAGCATAAAAAATTAGCTGTAAAAGGAGAGTTTCAAAAAGATGGGCAGGATGCTTTTGTAACTACGCCGGATACTGCTGGTTCTGTACATTACAGCGCTTTGTCGCCAAAGCTCGGGTTAGGTTATGCATTAAAAAGTACTAGCTATCTATTTGCTACTTATAGCCGCGGATACAGGACGGGCGGGCTTACGCAGTTATCCTCAGATCCATCTCAGCCACCGTTATACCCATACAACCCAGAATATAGCAACAACATTGAGGCTGGCATAAAAAACACTTTTTTAAATGAAAAGCTAAGTTTAAACATAACTGCATTTTATACTTTTGTAAACAATGCGCAAGTACCAACATTAATTTTGCCAGATGCCATAACGGTTACAAAAAATACAGGGCAATTAAAAAGCAGCGGCGCTGAGCTGGAAGTTTTGGCTAAGCCGGTAAAGGGCATCAGCATCAGTTATAATTTTGGGTATACCCACGCAAAATATTCATCACTAAAAACGGCATCCAACGGGCAAGCCCAAGACCTTACAGGAAAAAGGCAAATCTTTACGCCTGATGCAACCTCTATGTTGGCTGTACAATATAGCCAGCCCCTTAACGCGGATAAACAATTGCAATTAATTGCCCGTGCCGAATGGGTTTATTTAGGCACACAATATTTCGACCTTGCCAATACCATCCGGCAATCGCCTTATAGCCTGCTACATACCAGGCTAGGCGTAAGCTGTAAGCATACAGAATTATTTTTTTGGGCAAGGAATATTGCCAATAAAAAGTACATTGAATATGCCTACGATTTTGGTGCGGTGCATCTTGGCAACCCAGGCACGTATGGCATCACCGCGAGGTTTATGTTTTAATTTTTTTAAAAAGATGCTCAATAGCTTCGATACTTATTCATAATATTACTGCTTGGTAAGTTTAAAAATAAAAACGAAGGAAAAAAAAGCTATACCATAAACGGAGGCAAATAATAATTGCTATCCCGGTAAAGTTTACTATTACTTTGGCACTAATTGAGTTTGTGCCGGGCAAGCAAAACATCGTTTAAGGTATACTCCATATTGAAGAAAACAATCTAATTATAATGACAAGGAAATACCAAAGCGATACCGTTGACTGGAAAAAAGTATGGAGCCCAAACAATTTGTTACTCATCTTATTAGGCACTGGCTTAGCTGTATTGGCTATGAAAGGGTTTATGATCCCCAATAGGTTTATGGATGGGGGCATTACCGGCATCTCAATTTTACTGCACGAAATTTTTCACATCAACATTAGTTTTTTAGTAATTATTTTAAATATACTGTTTGTTTTCCTTGGCTATAAACGAATAGGCAAAACTTTTGCAGTACAAACTACTATTGCAGTTTCGCTACTTTCAATCGGGCTGCTTTTTATCGATATAAACCCTATTACGCACGACAAATTATTAATTGCTATTTTTGGCGGCATACTGATGGGCACTGGTGTTGGGCTTGTAATACGTGGCGGTGGCGTTATTGATGGCGCCGAAGTAATTGCAGTTTTTACCGGGCGAAGGACAGGCTTTTCCAACAGTGAAATTATTTTGCTCATCAACACCATCATATTTGCGGTGGCTGCCTTCCAGTTTGGCATAGAAACGGCCATGTATTCTATCATTACCTATTTTACCGCCACCAGGGCTATTAATTATGTGGTAGATGGCATTGAAGAATTTACAGCCATGAATATCATCTCTTCTCAACCGGAAGAAATAAAAAGTTTATTGGTAAATGAATTGGGCAAAGGCATCACCATTTACAAAGGCGAAAAAGGGTACTTGCCCGGCAGCTTTGAAGTAAAGACTGCAGCAGATATTATTGTAACAATTATAACCAGGCTGGAAATAAAACAAATACAAGATGCGGTGATGAAGATTGACCCTAAAGCTTTTATTTATGTACAAAGCATTAAAGAAGCCGCCGGTGGGATATTAAAACATAAAGCACATGCTAAATAAGCCCGTTTGCAGCAGCATACATTTGCAATAGCCTGCCGGTAGCGACAAAACTTGTACAATAGGAAGGATAAAATTGTGCAATCGCTAAAATTATCGTTGAAAGTTTTATTATGTAACATTAAGTGGCTTTTAGCCCAAGTAAATGTGGCGAGGCGCAACTTTTACTATATTTTTACTTGTTAGCTAAAATATGCGTTCCATCCCGTATTTTAGTAAATAACATTGAAATAGCATCTTCAGTATTAACTACTTAAAGCGTATACCACAATATGAATTTCGATTTTTTATTGATAGTTTTTGTTGCCCGTTATTTACGCACTGCGCTTAAAAATACACAGCAAAATAGTGTTTGGGATGATAGGCTTAAGTTGGCTATGTATGTGGCTATCGCTTTATTTGTAGCATCTGTAATTTTTAGAGACGCTGAAACAATAATGGCATGGGTAGGGCATTTATGCTTGCTTGGCTGTATTTATATTTTATATAAAGAAACTTTTTTTAAGCCTGCCAAATCACTAATTGTTGCCATTTTGCCTTATGCAGTAGTAGCTACCATTATTCAATTTCTACAACTGGTGCTCCCTTCTTTTTATAGAGGAAATCACAGTATGGTTGATAGCCTTAAAGGGTTTGCTGTATTATGGGGCATTGGCGTATGGATGGTTACCATTAAACAAAAAAAGGAACTGGATAAAACAAATGAAAAGGTAGTTCAACAGGAGCATGACAATCGTATTATAACTGCCATGAAGGATGAGCTAGAGGTGCAGGTAGCAGAACGTACAGCGGAACTTACAAGGCAAAAAGAAGCATTAGAAACAGCGCTGCAAGAACTACAATCTACACAGGCGCAGCTAATACAAAGCGAAAAGATGGCCAGCCTTGGGGAACTAACAGCAGGTATAGCGCATGAAATTCAAAACCCGTTAAACTTTGTAAATAACTTTAGTGAAGTTAGCAACGAATTGATTGGGGAGATGAATGAAGAATTAAGTAAAGGGGATATTGCTGAGGCCATGATGATAGCAGATGATATCAGGCAAAATTTAGAAAAAATAAACCACCATGGCAAACGTGCCGATGCCATTGTAAAAGGGATGCTGCAGCATAGCCGTAGCAGCAATTCCATAAAAGAACCAACAGATATTAATAAACTGGCGGATGAATATTTTCGGTTGGCATACCATGGATTAAGGGCAAGAGATAAATCATTTAACGCCACATTAAAAACAGATTATGATGAAACAATCGGCAACATCATAATTATTCCACAAGATATAGGCCGGGTGATTTTAAATTTAATTACCAATGCATTTTATGTGGTGGACGAAAAAAGGAAATTTGGCATAGAAGGGTACGAGCCTACTGTTTTTGTGAGCACCAAAAAGCGGATTGATAAAGTCTTAATATCAGTAGAAGACAATGGTAACGGCATTCCGCAAAGTATTGTAGATAAAATATTTCAGCCTTTTTTTACCACTAAGCCATCCGGCCAGGGCACAGGGTTAGGGTTAAGCATGAGCTATGATATTGTTACCCAGGGGCATGGAGGAACAATAAAAGTAGAAACAGCTGTCGGTAAAGGCACTACATTTATTATTTCATTACCAATATAAAATAAGCCGCATGAAAATTTTAGTAGTAGACGATGAGCAGGATGTACAGGTACTTTTTGAGCAGCGTTTTAGAAAGGAGATAAAGGCTGGTGAAATGCAATTTGTTTTTGCCTTCTCCGGCGAAAATGCGTTGGCTTACCTTAACCAGCATGAGCATGAAGCTGTATTAATTTTATCCGATATCAATATGCCTGGCATGAGCGGGCTAGACCTGCTTGAGAAAATAAAGAAGACGTATGTAAAGCCGCCGCCGATAGTAATGATGATAACCGCTTATGGCGATGCTGAAAATTTTAATATGGCTAAAAACCTAGGTGCAGATGATTTTTTAACCAAGCCGCTCGATTTTACTTTATTAAAGGAAAAACTTAAAACCATAAACTAATGGCAAAAATTTTAGTAGCCGATGATGAGGCAGATTTAGAGGTACTTATTAAACAAAAATTTCGCCAAAAAATTCGCGAACAGAAATATGAATTTGTTTTTGCCATTAATGGAAAGGATGCATTGGAAAAAATTAAGCAACATCCTGATATTGAAATATTGCTGAGCGATATTAACATGCCGGAGATGGACGGTTTAACCTTATTGAGCAGGCTAAATGAAACTAGCCCTTTAATTAAATCCGTGATAGTTTCTGCCTATGGCGATATGGAAAACATACGCACCGCAATGAACCGTGGCGCATTTGATTTTATAACCAAGCCTATCAATTTTGAAGACCTTTCGCTTACCATAGAAAAAACAATCTTGCAGGTTTTGCAAATTAAAGAAACACTTAAAGCAATTAAAGAAAACAACATCTTAAAAATGTATGTTGATGAAACCGTACTTAATTTTATGGGCGGGCGTGAATTTGAATCTTCTTTAATGGCCAACGAAATTGTAGAGGCCTCTGTGGTTTTTATGGATATTTGCAGCTTTACTGCTATCAGCGAAAGCCAGGCGCCAGATACGGTGGTAACCATGCTGAATAGTTATTTTGATGTGATGGCAAAAGAAATTATTGCACAGGGCGGCTACATCGATAAATTTATTGGTGATGCAGTGATGGCGGTGTTTAGAGGCGATTATCATTTGGATAGGGCCATTGATGCTTCGCTTGCCGTGCGCTCAAAAATTGCAGAATTGCCTCCCTTGCCAGCTGCAATAGCTTTTTCACCACAAGTTTCTATCGGTATAAATAGTGGTGAAATGATTTCTGGGAATATTGGTTCGGCCAATTTAAAACGATTGGATTATACCGTTATAGGCGATACCGTAAATGTGGCGCAAAGGCTACAAGGCTTTGCAAAAGAAAGCCAGATTATTATTAATGAAACGGCTTATAAGCAAGTTAAGGAATCTTTTAACTGCAGCAAAGTGGGCGAAGTTAATTTAAAGAATAAAGCCAATACCATGAACGTGTATGAAGTAATGGATTAGGCAATACAAACCCTTTCTATACCGGCTACTCAATTGCCGGTATAGAAAATCCTCACTTTAAGCAATGTTAATTTGGTGGCATCTGTAGGTATAAATAGTTGGCAGTTGATTCGTTATTGACCTCGCCATACCGCATCTACCTAAAAAAGCTTTTGTTTTCATTGAAAGATACACAGGTAATTATTGATGGCAAGTTAGAATGCCCATTAACCAGGGCTTTTAATAAATGGGCTGAAAAACGATTAACCTTGCTAAATTATTACAAGGCATACCGAAATAATTTTAACTTCATCAGCAGCAATTATTGCTTAAAAATGAAAACATCTTCCGCGCTATTTGAATCTTTATCAGCTAATTTATTATCACAGATGCTTTGCCTGGCATTGGCGGGGTTGTTGCCTTTGCCCAAAGGCCAGGTACCCTTTGTTTCTTGAATGTTGATACCACTTAGTGATGCAATGGCAAGCCCGAAATCAGTACAGTTGTTTTCATTTAGGTTGTACATTTTATACTCATATTTGCACAGCACTTTTATAATTTTTACAAACCTCCGGTAAGAAATAAATTTCCCAATTGCTTCGTCCCAATCGTGCAAAGCTTCGTCTTTAAAAACAGCAGCGGTTGTTGGGTTAAATGGAGTGGGCGAAAGTAATCCTGTTTTCTGCGGGTAAAAGTTAAATGACCTGCTTACGTATGATTTATCAGCGTTGTATTTAATGAGTGTAATAAACATGTGCCCCACATTATTTAATCCTTTAAAAGATTTTCTTTTTCCATTAAAGGGTTGTTTTACATTAACCTTCAAAGCATAATTAGTTGCTTCTTTGTTATTATCAAATGCCCTCAATATTTCTTTTACCGAGAGCCGTTCTGAATTTCTTTTCCCCTAATCTTGTTTAAAAAAAGAAGTGCTGTCAAATTCAGTGGCCATTGTTTCCCTTTCATTTGCGGGTTGGCCTATATCTATTTGGTTGCTACTATCTGTTATACATTTTTGCTGCATTTCGTTGTAGTAAAACTGCATTGCCATTGGATATAACTTCATCAGAGCCGATATATTTGCCATTTCAATATTGAGCCTTTCCTGGTATCTTTTATTTTTAAAAACTTTTTTTATTGTAAGCTTTCTCAAAAAACGCAGCATTGCCCTTTTATTTTCCCTTGTATCTGTATTGTTTTCTATTGTTGTAGTCAGCTTTGTAATGGCTGTTTCTGATTCAATAAAGGATAGGCTATTTATGTATATAGAAAAGTCTATTTTAATAGTTTGTGTATGGGCAAATAGCAAGCTGGCTTTGCAACAGATTTTATTTCACCCTGCGCCTGGGCGGCTTTCAGTTACAATAAAAATACTAGGGCAAAAAACCTATTTGTATCCATGATTTTATTTTAATAGCCAGGCTACTGCAATATTATTTTATTGATAACCATAGTGTTATTATATTTGTCTACTAAGTTTATAGACTACTATGTTAGACTAATTATCTTTACCATAATAAAATTTGTTGTAGAAGGAAATTAAAAGCCTTTATAAAATAATCTTTGTAATACTTATAAAGGCTTTTGGTTTAGTTTGTTAAGATGATAGCTTCTGCAAAACGTTCCATCTCTTCCAACTGTGGGCTGCATTGCAATAGAAAAAAATCTACGCCTATCTTTTCAAATTCGGCCACCCTTTCTTTTATTTGCGCAGGCGTACCGATGAGGCCTGTCCTTAAGCCACGGTTGCTTACTGAGTAATCTTCTAAAGAAACTTTTTGCTCTAATTGTGTGCCGCTTAGCCATTGCTGATAATTTTCATAGCCTGCGCTTCCTTGCTGTACATTGGTTATACGGGTAATTTCTTTTTTAACTTCCGCATCCGTATTGCGTATGATGCTGTAGGCGGATACGCCGAATTTCATGGGTGGCAATCCTTTTCTTTCCCTTCGTTCTTTTACATCGTTTATCCTTTTAGCAATGGTTGCCGGGTCGTCGCCATGCATTACGTAACCATCGCAGGTGCTGGAGATAAGGTCTTTCGCTTTGTCGCTTTCGCCGCCCGCATAAATAAATGGCCTTGGCTTTGAAATTGGTTTTGGCTGCAGCACATTATTTTTTACTTTATAAAATTTACCCTCAAAACTATAGTGGTCTTTTTTCCAAACGTTGTCTAGTACCGTTAGCCATTCTTCTGTCCTGGCATACCGGTCGTCATGCTGTTCAAACTGTACGCCGTATTTTTCTGCTTCGTCTTTCCACCAGCTGCTTACTACATTAAGCGACACCCTGCCATTACTAATGTGATCTATATTAGCGGCAGCTTTAGCCAGCAAAGCAGGGTTATGGAACGTGGGGCGAACGGCGACCATCAACTCTAAAGTATTGGTAACTGCAGCCAATGCGGCAGTAGTGCTCCAGGCATCTAAACTGGGTGCTTCTATGCCTTTTATATCATTAAGGTTAAGCTCTGCTATTAAAGAGATGGTATAACCAAGTTCTTCGCTGCGTATGGCCAGCCGTTTTACATAATCCCAATCCGCCTGCATATTTTCATCTTCTACATTCCTTAGCCAACCGCCAAATACAGGCAACCAATATCCATATGTCATAATTAAATTTTTATCGTGTATGCGTTAGTGGTAGTAATATGTACCATTTGTTATTTAATTAAATGTATGCCACTACCTTTCCATTTATCCACCCCATAAATACCAATTATTGTTTTGGTTTGATGGATGTACGTTGCCGGTTAAATAGTAGCTGTAGGCTTTGCAGAAGTTGCGAAAATTTGCGCTTCTAAAAAGTCTACTAATTTTTCATGAGGGTTAAAGCCGATTACGTTAACGGCATCTGCGACAAAATTTGATAGGGCGTTAACATCATAATAAAGCACATCGCCATTCCTGTCGTCGATGATGTATTCTATGCCGCCAACATCTATGCCTGCGTTTTGTATAATGCTTTCGATGGCATCAATAACTTCCTGCGGCGGCGTATATCCTTCTACCCTTAATCCATTTTTTGGTGCATCTACCGCACAGGCGTTGCGTACCAGTTCTTTGCCATCATTTGTTTGGCAAATATCCGCAGGGCATAAATTAAAACTTTCGCCGGTTGTGTACACTTTAATACCGTACAAAAACTTGCCACCTAATGTTTCAACCCTTGTAATGTAACCACCCCTTGCTGTAATGTATTCCTGTACCAATGCGGTCTTGTCTATACCCAGGTCAATGGCATTATTATCAATATCAGCCTGTATGCTTTCAATAGAATTGTATTTGGTAATGCCTGCACCGCTGCCGCCAATATTTGCTTTTACTACCACAGGAAATTGCAAGCCTTCTGTAGCCGCAATTATCTGCGAAGAGTGATTTACAATAATAGTTTTTGGAAAGCCTAGTCCCAATTTTTTAATTAACGAAAGCTGCTGCGCCTTTGAGGTTTCGTAAGTAAATGCTTTGAATCCATTAATGGTATGGGTACCAAAAGTTTCGAGGTGCCTTAAATAGCCTAAGGTAAAAAACAGGCCTTGTTCCCCATCCCTTAAATAAGCCGAAGGGCTCATCCTGTTAAAGAACAAGGAGTAGTCAACGTTTGTATCATTGATGTTAAACCTATGCCTGGCGGGGTTTATGCGCACATAGGGCAATCCTCTTTTTTCAAGCTCTGCAAATAAGGGCTTGAACCAATCGGGGTGTTCGTGATAAATAGCGATAGGTTTCATACAATTTTTGTTATTAAAATTATAAAATGATATTGGTAAATAAAGTTATTTCATTGCAAATTAATGTTTTTTATTTGTCTGTAAATTAAGTAGACTAATAAGATTATATAAAGATTAAACAATTAACCAACTGGGGTGGTGGCGGCAACGGGTACCGCCATTTAACCAGCCATCCGATGCCTGTTTGTTTGCTTTAACTGCTTCCGAAATTTTTGCCTCTATCTGCTGCTGTTGTTGAACTGTTTTTGTTAACCTTACTTTTTATGCTGCCTCCCGCAGTTTCTCAATCTGATTTCTCAATCGATAATTAATACAACCTGTTAAAGGTATGAGTTGCTATCAAACTATAAAACCTAAACATAATATCCAAGCTTTACAAATATCGTTTTATAACTGCTGTTTTTTATTGGCGTTAGCATCAGTAAGTGCCCAAACAATTACCATAAAAGGAAAGGTCTTATCAAATGATAATCAGGTGCCTTTAGAAGGTGCGGCCATAAATATTAAGGGCAGCGCCAGAAAAACTGCACTGACAAAAAGTAAGCTTTCTCTATCAATACACTGCAAAAGAGCGCTATCATTATATTAAATTTTTCCGGCTTTGATATGGAACAAGTACCAGCAGTGGCTAACCAGAAAAATACCATCTTTTTAAAACCTGGCTCTAAGCAACTGGATGATGTGGTAGTAACAGGTTACAGTACCCAAAACAGGGGTTTCATTGCAGGCTCTATCGTAATTATAAAAGGCAGCGAACTTAAAGATATACCCGAAGCGGGCTTTAACCAATTGTTGCAGGGAAAGGTAACAGGTATGCAGGTGTTATCTAATTCAGGCGCACCCGGCGGTGGCCTAACTTTTAGGATACGGGGCAACAATTCCATCAATGCATCGGTAGGCCCATTGTACATTATCGATGGCATATTGATAAGCAATTCCGACCCAGTGCAAACAGGTTTGGGCAAGCAGCGGTAATCCAATCCTCTAGCAGAAATCAACCCTTCAGACATTGAAATAATCACCATATTAATAGATGCCAATGCCATTGCAATTTAGGTTCATTAGGTGAAAATGGCGTGGTGATAGTCACTACAAAAAGAGGTAAGCTTATTTAAAAGCCAAGATAAGCCTTAGGAGTTATTTCGGTTAGTCTACAACTACCCAAAAATTTAAAGCTGCCACCGGCCCTGAAACGGCCTTGCTTACCAAAAATCTAAAAGCTGAATTTACAGTATGTGGTAAGCAATAATGAGCCTTATATACAAGATGATGAAGAAGCCTTGGGCCTTGGTTACCAGATTGATGCGCTATAAGGTTAAAGCCTGAGGCCAGCACTTATACCAACAACAATAGTAAATAAGCTGATAAAAAAAATTTATAGTGAGGTACAGATACATTGTGATGTTTCTCAAACTCTTGTCATGTTTTATGCAAAAACATATAATAAACTAGAGCCCGCACTGATGGCTTTATCTTTGTTAATATAGAATTGCTGGTGGTTCAATTTAATTTACAGCATCATCATCACATTTCTACTTTTATTAAAATGTTAAGCATGTGGAAAGCATTAATTACGGGTGTTTCGCTAGGATTATATTTGGCAGTATCTGTTGGGCCAATTTTATTTACGGTAATAAAACAAAGTCTTAATAATGGTGTCCGGGGCGGGTTTAGCTTTGTGGCAGGTATATGGCTAAGCGATATTTTATTTGTGCTGATAAGTAATGTGTTTACGGTGTTCACTGCTCATTTTGCTAATGTATATATAAGAGAGATTGGGTACGGCGGCGGTGTATTATTATTTGGGCTTGGTTGTTACTACGTGTTTTTTAAAAACGCTGACATACAACCTTTGGATGCTGGCAAGCTAAATAAAATAAGTACCATGCAAATGGCAAAACTTTTTAGCACCGGATTTTTGATCAATACATTAAACCCGATCTTATTTTTTGAATGGCTTTCCGCGGCAACTCTATTTGCTAAAACTTATTCCATAAATTATCGCATCCTCATTTTTGTGGTATGCCTGTCTATAAATATTTTATCCGATTTTTTGAAGGTAACGCTGGCTGATAAAATCAAACCAAAACTTACTGTGCACAACCTCCATATTGTAAATGTAATAACGGGCAGCGTTTTGATAGTTTGCGGCGGTTTTTTATTTTACCAAACTTTTTACCATTCAGATAAATGGAGAAACAGCGAATTAAGCGTTGGTGTTCAAATTAAATATTTCGAAATGAAAAGGTAATAATTATTGCGGCCAAGCTTATAAAGCTTAGCCTAATCTGACCGATGTTTCTTAAAAAATTGTGTTCTTGTAATTTAGGTGTAGAATCGAAAGGCGGATTGCACCCGTTAAACTGATATACCCCTTAGCAACGGCTTTCGCACAAAATAAAACGGGACAAAATGAAGGAATTTCACTTTGTCCTGTTTTGTTACCCGACCAGGATTCGAACCTAGACAGGCAGAATCAGAATCTGCAGTACTACCGTTATACTATCGAGCAATTTTTTTTGAAGTGTAAATCTAAAAAAAAATGAAACAATCGTTTTATAAAATCATAAAATAATAAAAAATAATATATTCTTCATTATATTTCAATGCCCTTAAGTTAAGATTTATATGTTTGTCTATACCTCGCCCTAACCCTATCCGAAGGAGAGGAAAGGTTTTAACTTAACGGCATTTCCTTTTATTTTACCATTAAAAATAAGTTGCCCTTTTAAAAAAGCGTTTATTTTTGCAGCGTGAATGAAGTTACAAGTTATGCGTTA
The DNA here is from genome assembly GCA_025351645.1 of Ferruginibacter sp. Taxonomy (GTDB): domain Bacteria; phylum Bacteroidota; class Bacteroidia; order Chitinophagales; family Chitinophagaceae; genus Ferruginibacter. The sequence continues at coordinate 8,114 of JANXVN010000177.1, read as the reverse complement.
AGCAAAAGCAACGGTTGGGGTGAAGCCTGGCAAGACAAGGTATTCCGTACAAAACTTATTACCGGGCTTTGTATGTTTTTTGTGCTTATTTTTTTTCTGCCTTCTTTTTTTGCCATGATAGAAAAGCGCGAAGGCGTTGTGCTGGATGATTGGCTGCTGCACAATATCCCCGCACAAGACCTGTCTGTGCCAATTTTTATTTTTATATGGTCAACTTCTTTATTGGTAATTATCCGCGGCATACAGCAGCCAGTGTTTTTTTTAACGATCATCCTATCGTTGGTATTATTGCTGCTGGTGAGGATGGCCACTATCTATTTTGTAGTGCTTGACCCTCCGGAAGGGCTGATTAAATTGCGGGATCCTTTAACAAGCCTCACTTATGGCGGCAGAGGCATTTTTATAACCAAAGATCTTTTTTTTTCTGGCCATACATCTAACTTGTTTATGTTTTATTTGTGCCTTCAAAAAAAGCTGGATAAACTTTTTGCATTACTTACCACTATAGCTGTGGCTATTTTAGTATTGGTACAGCATGTACATTATTCAATGGATGTAGTGGCCGCATTTATAATTACCTATTTCGTAGTAAAAATTACAAAAAAAATAGTCGATTTTAGGGTTAACTTTTCTTAAATATTTATCAAATCGCCTTGGGATATTCTTAATGATTAGCAATAGTAAAGAAATAGTAAAAGATATAAAAATGCCGGTTAAAAAGTATTCTGCTAAACCTATAGCTGATGTTTGAAACAGCATGCCTCATTAATAGTATCCTATAGCAACACAGGTAACTCAGCGTATTTATGAAACCATCCACTCATGCCAGTATGCAACATCCAGAAAGCCCATAACAATTAAAACAGCTACTATTTTTTCATGCGAAGCTTAGATACAACCAGGTTGCCTACTTGCTTGCCAGCAGCATTGGCATTGAGGCAGGAGTTATGGAAATGTATGCCCCCGTAAAACCTTGCCGCATTGTTTTCCATAGCTGCATCCCAAAATGATTTATACGAGCGGCTGGCAATACCAAACATAGTTTCCGTAGTATCCGTGTAGTTGAAATTTTCTCCAAAAACACTGGTCAGGGCTACGGCACAAGCGGCAGACCCGGTGGAGTGGCCGCAGGTGTATTCTGGAAATGGAGGCGTTTGTAAATGCGGGCTCCAGCTGGCATCAAAGTATTTGTTGATTACCGTTTCTGGCCTCACTGTATTGTACTGGTACTTAACATTCCAGCAACTGATAAAAGCATCGAATAATGCAATGGCAGTTTTAGTGTAAGCATATACGGTAGTGTTATAATCTGCATCAGATTTTTTTGCGGCAATGCCTACAATGCTCATCCAATGCCCCGGCGGCGAAAATTTTTTTGTGCCAAATGCCAGATGGCCTGATACGTTTAATTTAAAAGGGTTGTCATCCCAAAAATCTGCAATGTGCGCCTGCTCTTGTGTAAGGCTGTCAGTTGTATTTTTTAACAACATTACCTGTTTAAAGTAAGGGCTATTTTTATCTTTAATATTAAAAGCCAACGGCGGGGGAGGCGCAAATTCACTGGCACTATCCAGCACTACCGGCCTTATCAAATTCCAGTGTGGCTCTGCCGCCGCTGCGTATGCTGGTGGGGTAGGTACCCATCTGCCGGGGCTGTCGTTGTACACGGTATAGTCGGGCATGCCCCTGGTTTCTTTGTAATTATCTTTTTTGCTCCAGGCCATTATTACAGCCGCTACTGTATTTGCATAGGCTACAGAATTATTATACATCTCCTCCGGCATGCCATGGTTTTTTGCAAGTAATTTTAGGCTATCTACATAACTGGTTGTTTCATTTGTAGAAAAAGTAACCGCCTGCCCTAATTTCCAAAATGCCAGCAGGGAAGCAAATGCAGTATTGATTTTTTTTGAAGGGTCAGGCAAAGGTATTTTACCAAGCTCTTTTACTTGCCCGCTTAAAGAATTAAATTTTGTTGGGTTGCTTGCTGCTATTACTTCATAAGCTGCAACGTTTGCGTACAGGTAATTCCTGGAGCCAACAACTGGAGAAAAATTATTGCCCATTACCACCGTATTCAATTCAAAAACCGAATTTGAATATGTTTCCCGGTTATTAAAAATAGCATCGTAATCTGCCGGTTTATTTTTGCAGCTTCCCCAAAAAGCAATAACGGATAAGGCTAGCACAAGCTTTTTAATATTCTTCATATAGACAAGGTAGCTTAATTTAAGTTTTTAAAAACAACCTGTAATTTAGATAGTATTATTGTAACCAGATTTATATATTTTGGTAGGGCATCAGCTCAATTATTTACAAACAATCATTAAGGTTATGGATGCGGAAGTACTTGCAGCGAAAGAAAAATAAATTTGAGTACCGACTAGCGGTAGGTCTCGTTGCCCGTTGTAAGGTTTGTAAATTCTTTGTGTAATTTAAAATCTATATAATATTACAATGAAACTTAATCTCGTGTCAAAGTTTTTTCTTTACTTTGCGCACACAAGCAATTGAAATTTACTCCTAGTTTAAGAACCACTCATTAAATCCTGCTTCTATATAATATTTTTCCTAAACTGAATGTTTTTAGTAAATTTAAATTGATCATTTTTCAAATGCCCACTAGCAGCGAGCCCAATAATAAATTATATTTTGAAAATCTTGATGGATTAAGGTTTTTTTGTTTTTTATCGGTTTTCTTTTTCCACAGCTTTGTAACTGATGATCCAGCTATAACACAGGCTCCATCATATCATTTTATTAGAGTTTCCTTGCTTGGCAATGGTTTTTTGGGCGTAAATTTTTTCTTTGTTTTAAGTGGTTTTTTAATTACTTATTTGTTAATAAAAGAAAAGATGGCCAACAATTTTATCAATATCCCCAATTTTTGGATGAGGCGTGTATTAAGGATATGGCCATTATATTTTGTATGTGTATTTTATGGCTTTGTTATTTTTCCTTTTATAAAAACTTTTGCAGGAGGCGTGCCTAACGAAACGGCTAACCCATGGCTGTACCTTTCTTTTTTAAGCAATTTCGATACTATTCACCATGGCTTGCCCGATGCGCTTGGACTAAGCGTACTTTGGAGCGTAGCGGTAGAAGAACAATTTTATCTTACCTGGCCACTGATATTATTCTTCTTTTCAGTAAAAAAATTTTGGATGCCACTTTGTTTTATTCTCGCTGGCAGTGTGGTTTTTAGAGCAATTTATGATGTGCCTATCCTTCATGAATTGCATACTTTATCTTGTATAGGCGATATGGCCATTGGGGGTTTAGGTGCCTGGCTAATGCTGCAGTCAACTTCATTTAAAAACAGGATATATAATCTTCCTAAACAAGCAATTTTTTTTATTTATATTCTATTTGCTTTTGTTTTTTTATTCAGGGATGAATTTATGTTGTCTAATTTTTGGCTGCGGGTATTGGAACGGCCAATAATATCAGGCATTATGCTATGCATTATCCTGGAACAGTGTTTTGCAAAAAACTCGTTTTACAAAATGGCGCGTTTCAAATGGGCATCCCGTTTAGGTATAATTACCTACGGGTTATATTGCATACAAGTGTTTGTAATTTCAATTACCAGGGGGCTAACAAAAATAGCTGGTTTAAATAAGCAGGTTTGGCAAGTAGTTTTTTTAGAAACCACCGTTTCATTACTTATATCAATTGGCGTTGGTTTAATTAGCTACCGGTTTTTGGAGGCGCCCTTTTTACGGTTAAAAGATAAATTTCAGTATGGAAAAAAAGGTACTGCACAAATTAAAAAACCAGGTAGTTGATAATCAATTATAATTTACAGCAATATATTTTTAATTAATACCGTTTAGGCGGTCAAAAGCTCTACGGCATAGGTGAAATTGCCTTTGTGTTTTATACAAAACAAACCTAGCACTTAAATTAATGCAAAAAGAACTAACCAATTCGGATATTATCCGCTTTTTAAAAACTAAAACAAACGGGGCAGGCCTTATTAACAGTCTGAAAATAAAATACCGTTCGCTTATTTGCCCTTTTATCAGCCTTATAAATATGGTTCAGCAGGGCGAAAAGGTAGGTGATGTAGGTTGTGGCTCGGGCCAGTTTTTATTGTTGCTAAATGAGTTTGCGAACCCATCTTATTTGTATGGCATAGAGATAAGTAAAACCCTTATTGATAATGCCAACCAGCTATTTAGCACAATGCCAAAAAATAAGTATGATTTTGAAGAATATAATGGCAGCGATTTTCCGCCCAAAATGGCTGAAATGGACGTAATTTTTTTGATTGATGTTTTTCATCATGTACCCAAACAAGGACGGCAAAAATTTCTACAAGATTTAGTCAAGATAATGAAGCCGGGTAGCAGGCTTATTTTAAAAGATATTGATGCCAGTAGCCCACTGGTGTATGTCAATAAACTGCACGATATTATATTTGCCCGGGAGATTGGCAATGAAATTAGTTTTAGCGAAGCAAAATCTCTTTTAACTGAAAATGGGCTTCAAATTATCCAAAAAGTAAAGCGCACAATATATGTTTACCCCCATTATACAATTGTTGCAAAAAAGCAATAAGATAGGCAAGTTGTTTTTATGTGTATGCTTAATGATATTGTCTGTTTATCCCATCTATAGAAATTTTTATTATAGCAATGGCTTGCTTACCTACGAGCGGCACCGTGCTGTTATAGAAAAGCGGTCCGAATATTATAATCCCTGGCAGTACCGGATACTTTGCCCGTACAGCGTAGAAGCACTCTTATGGGTATATAACCATACAGTTGATAAGGTGGTGCCAATAGAGCAAAAAATTCATATTTCCCTACAATCATCTACTGGCAACGTTGCCGAAACAGCCGATTTTGTTAAGCTGATGCAGGTGCCGGGAGCAATGAAATACCTGCTTGTTTTTTTTGTTTTCAGGTTTTTTGAGCATATGCTCATATTCTATCTCGCCTGGCGTTTGTGGAGTAATTTTGTTGACAGCAAATGGCTGATATTTTTTGGGATTAATTTTTTGGCAATAGCATTTGGCAACGCAGTGGCAGCAGCCGACCTTTCGTTCAATACTTATATGGACATTATCTTTTACTTGGTAACCGCATTAGTAATTGTTGAAAAAAAGAATGCTGCTATTTTGGTGCCGATAACTATTTTGGCAGCTTTTAATAGGGAAACCGGCATTATGATCCCCGCATTATATTTTATATCCCAAACTGATTTTACCCAATTTAGCTTTAGGAAATTCAATATCGGGTCTGTAAAGTTCCCCATAACTAAAACTTGGATTTTTACTGTGGTGCTATATCTTTTATTCTTTGCAATTTTTATTGCCTTACGGATATATTTTGGGTACAAGCCACAGCAAGTTTGGAAAGCTGTAGCCGGTTTGCCCATGTTAAGGCTCAACCTGTTTAGTGCAGCCGGGGTAAAGGCTTACATGGAACTGATCGGGACTTTTGGTGTAATTCCGCTCATCATTTTATATAAATTCCGGCAGTTTCCACACCTGCTTAAAAAGTGGTTTATATTTTTAGCCCCTTTATGGGTAGCAGCACATTACCTGTCTGTAGTAGCCTATCAAACAAGGTTATTTATGGTGCCCTTTATAATAATAATTTTGCCGATGTTCTTGATGCTGGTTGAACAGGAAATAAAAAAAACGGTGCCCGAAACTTAAATTATTTATTTAAAATAAATTGATGAAAGCATTTATACAATTAATACGACCAAAAGACTGGGCTAAAAACTGTTTTTTGTTTATCCCGATTTTCTTTGCCGGCATGCTTTTTAATATCGATGTTATTATGCAGCTTGTTGGAGGGTTTGTTTGTTTTAGCCTTGTGGCTAGCAGCATTTATATAATTAACGATTACAGGGATATGGAAGATGATAAGATCCATCCTGTAAAGAAGCTTCGCCCAATGGCATCAGGTGCAGTAAAGCCTGCTACAGGGCTTCTGATTGCCATTGTGTTTGTAATAGTAGGCTTTGGTGGTGCATATTTGTTAAGGGATAAATTTTTAATGATACTGGCCATTTATTTTGTGATGAACCTTGCATATTCTTTTGGGTTAAAAAATATTCCGATATTGGATATTATTATTATTTCTATTGGCTTTGTGTTAAGGGTAAAGTCTGGTGCGGTATTAGCCAAAGTGGGCCTAAGCGAATGGCTTACCATTATGGTTTTTTTGCTGGCCCTTTTTATGGCTATAGGCAAGCGAAGGGATGATGTGCTGCTAAAATTATCATCGGGCACCGATATGCGTAAAGCAGTAAAAGGCTATAACCTAGATTTTATAAATGTGGCGCTTTCGCTCACAAGCGCTGTAATTATTGTTGCCTATTTTATGTACACAACATCGCCAGAAATTGTTGCCAGGCTACAGACCTACCGTTTGTATTACACTTGCCTTTTTGTACTCGCCGGCATTTTTCGTTACTTGCAACTGGTGTACGTGCAGCAGGATTCCCAATCGCCTACCAAAATATTATATAAAGACAGGTTTATACAGGTTACTATTATTTTATGGGTGCTTAGTTTTTACATGATATTATACGTTAAAGACATCTACATATTTAAGTAAACAACGTGCAAAAAAGAATAGCATTTTTTGATTTTGATGGTACTATTACCAGCACCGACTCCATGCTGGAATTGGCAAAGTTCAATAGCGGAAAAGTAGCTTATTTGCTTGGTATGGCACTTATTTCTCCATGGCTGGTAGCTATGAAGGCGGGCATTACTAGCAATGCAAAAGCTAAAGAGGTATTACTCACTCATTTTTTTGGCGGCACAACCACAGAAGCGTTTGCTGAAAAATGCCAGCTATTTACTGAAAAAGTAATACCCAAATTAATAAAGGAAGATGCGATGGCAGCCATTATGGGGCATCTTAAACAAAATACAACAGTAGTAATTGTTTCTGCATCTGCAGAAAATTGGATAGCTCCCTGGTGCCACAGCCATGGCATTCAATTTATTTGCAGCCAGCTAATAGTTGAGAATAATAAAATCACTGGTAAATTAAAAGGCGATAATTGTAGCGGCAAAGAAAAAGTTAGCCGTATTAAAGCACTTTTTAACCTGGCTGACTATAGTTCAATTTATTGTTATGGCGATACGCCAGAAGATGAATTTATGTTAGGGCTAGCTACCAAAAGCTATTACCGGTTTTTTAAAAAATAACCCCTAAAGCTTTATTATCTTTTTAACAACCGCTTTTTCACTTCCAATATTTATCTGTACCAGGTAAGCCCCTTTTTCAAAATTTGATACATCAACGGTTTCCACCCATGTCATTCCTGTTATTTTAATTTGCTTATAATACACCTGTGACCCATTTAAATTGAACATGGTAATAAGGGCCGTTTGTCCAGGGTCTAGGGTATTTATTTTAATATTCAAAGCATCTCTCACAGGGTTTGGATAAACATTTAGTAGCTCGAATGATACATCAATCCTGCTGCTGCCTACAAAAACCTTTACGGTATCCAGCCCTTCCTTAAACTGATTATCAGTTACTTTCAATTCTACTTCATATATACCTTGTTGTAAATTTATTAAGCGGGCAGTGGAGGAATCCGGGTTATCCAGGGTAAACTGGCCAGGGGCGCTTATCACTCTCCAATGGTAGCTAATAATAAAACCATCTACATCAGTGCCACTGCCCATCAAATACCCAAAATTTTGTGGCAGATAAACATTAATATCAGCCCCTGCATTTGCAACAGGCGCTTTGTTGATGGCTGTATTTACTGTTACCTGCACGGTATCATTATTGATTGCACCAGCGTTATCGGTAGCAGTAAATTGATACAGGTACACACCTTGTACCAAATTATTCAAACCAGTACTAGCTGCCGAAGGGGTAACAATCGTACCTGAAGCAGGCCCAGATATTTTAGTCCATTTATACGATGCTATAGAACCATCGACATCGGTGGCTGAACCATTTAAGGTGGTGGAATTTGTAGGTAAAGTAATGCTAGTATCTGCGCCAGCATTTGCAACAGGCGCTTTGTTGATGGCTGCATTTACTGTTACCTGCACGGTATCATTATCGATTGCACCAGCGTTATCGGTAGCAGTAAATTGATACAGGTACACACCTTGTACCAAA